>JADFSR010000105.1 GCA_022560615.1 Gemmatimonadota bacterium | reverse complement strand
GGCACGAGAACGCCGTCCGTGTCCGAAATCGCCTGCCGGCCAGCTTCGGTCCAGGGGCGATCCGATTATTGTGGTCCGACAGCCACCTGCGGAGGTGGCCCGTGTCGAGCCCGGCCGGGCGAGCGCTCATGAGGATCTGCCGGGGTAGAACGCCGTGATCTCCGTGCTGCTCGTCTCGTGCCCCCGCGGCACGCGTGTCCGTGAAGCGGCGTCGGAAGGCGCATCGATCCGCTCGCCGGTAGTGATCACAAGCAGCGCCGGGAGTACGAGTAGCGTCGCGGCGGCGGCGAACGCGATCATCACGGCCGTCAGCAGTCCGAAGGTCGCGAACATCGGCATCGGCGCCAGAGCCATGATCGCGAAGCCGATGATGCTCGACACCGCCGAGGCGAGCAGCGCTGCGCCTGTGCCGGCGCCGGCGGCGCGCACAGCCTCGAAGCGGTCGCCGATCGACTCGATCTCCTCACGGAAGCGCATCGTGAAGTGCACGGCATAGTCGATTCCGACCCCGATCGAGATCGCCCCGATCGTGGCCGTTACCAGGTTGAGCCGGAAGCCCGCAACGGCCATGAAAGCGTAGAGCCACGCGACGACCAACAGGATCGGAACGATGGTGACGAGCGCGTAGCGCAGCGAGCGCATGAAGATGGCCACTACCGCCAGGCACAGCACCACAGCCAGCGGCAACGACCGCTGAAGCGCTCGGGACGTCGCGTCGAGCGCGGCCTGACGAGTCACGGGCGAACCGGTGATCGTCGCCATGGCACCGGGGTCGCTCTCGCGGAGCGTCGTTTCGGGCTCGTCGACGAGTGGCTCGAGCTCCGCGCGCGCAGCCGCCACATTCTCCTGCTCGCCCGACCCGACGAGGCCAAACGTGAGCACCGTCGCCTGTCTGGCGCCGTCGTCGCTCACCCAGAGCGACTCGGCGACGTCCTCCGGCGTGAGGATCAGGCCGTCTGTGCCGGGGATGCCCGCTTCGCTCGCGTACCTGTACACGGCCGCGATCTGTTGTGGAGAGTCGGGGATACGGTCTCCGTCTACATCGGTAATCGTGGTGCCGGTTGCTCGATCGATGGCTGCGAGCGCCGCCGGTGAGCCCAGGGCCTCACGCAGGATCTCCCGCGCGCCGCTCTCCACTTGCAGCTCGCCGCTCGCGAGCCTGCCGAAACGACCACTTTGCGACGGTTCTGTCAGAACTCAGGGCTCACCGGCGTCGCGTAGCCTCATCTGCGAAAAGACGAGGAGACGCCGGTGACCTGTCCGCACTGCGAATCGACCGCGACGACGAGACGCTGGTGCCGCACCGCACTCGGTTACCGAAGATTCAACTGTCGCTCCTGCAAGCGTCGCTTCAACGAACGGACCGGCACACCGTTCAACGACCTTCAGTACCCCACCGACATCGTGCTGCTCGCCGTGTTGTGGCGGCTGCGCTACAAGCTCAGCTTCCGCGACGTTGCAGAGATGCTGCTGCAGCGCGGGTTCGAGGTCACGCACGAGACCATCCGTGAGTGGGAGTTCCGCTTCGCTCCGCTGCTCGCTGACCAGTTGCGCGCCAGGCGGCGGGGCCGCGCCGGCGAGTCCTGGTACCTCGACGAGACGTACGTGAAGGTCGCGGGACGCTGGTGCTATCTGTACCGGGCGATCGACCGTGATGGGGAGCTTTTGGATTCGATGCTCAGCGAGCATCGCGACAAGCATGCCGCGCGAAGGTTCCTGCGAAGGCTGGTCGAGGTGGCTGGCCGCAAGCCTCTTCGCATCACCACGGACAAGCACCCCGCGTACCGGCGGGCGATTCGCTGGATCCTCGGCCGCAAGGCGATACACCGGACAACGCAGTACCTGAACAACTACACCGAGCAGAGTCACCGGGCCGTGAAGCAGCGCTACTACCCGATGCTGGGGTTCGGGAACTTCGAGTCAGCGTCGCGGTTCTGCGCGGCCTTCGATGAACTGAGACAGTACTTCCGGGTCCGGCGACGAGGCGAGGCTCACGTCTCGCTGGCCGAGC
>JADFSR010000104.1 GCA_022560615.1 Gemmatimonadota bacterium | reverse complement strand
CGTTGGGGCGGGGTGAGAGCCTTTCACACGGCGCCTAGAACGGCGTAAGCGCCCACCGACGCTCACCGACCCAACTGACGCAGAAGCCCAGCATTTCCGGCGCCCACCGACGCTCACCGACGCCAGTCGGAGGCTTAGGAGGCAGTCGCTCTATCCACCTGAGCTATGAAGGCCCGACGTGCGAAAGCGCAGAACACTAGCACTCGCCTAGGGACATCAGAAGGGGCGGCGTCCACCGCGGAACGCCGCCCAACTGCGTCGGAGCTTGAGCGGGTTAGTAGTCAGAACTCGGGTCGTCCTCGGCGCGCCGGCCAGCGAGGTAGCCGACGCAATACCCGCGCAGTGTCGCCTCGAACTTGTCCATGTCGGGCGAGGAGCGGAGTCCGGCCTCACCCTTCACCCTGAGTGCCTCGGCCAGCTTGCCGACTTTCTGCACCAGGTCCATCACGTACGGATCGCCGCCGGACGCTAGCTCGTCGGCGTCCATGTGGTCGTCCATGTCCATGCCGGTGACCACACCACTCTCGGTCTCGAACTGGGGCATCCCGCCCGGCTCCGCAGTGACGATGTCACGGGAAGGAATCGGATCATTCGGCGAGATGAGAGCGCCACCCAGATCCGCGGGCGCAACACGCCTCGACTTGCTGTTGCTCAGGTGCCTGCGAGAGCCCGGCGGGAACGCCGGAGGCGGAAGCCGACTCCCGCTGCTATCGTCGCTCATGCTTCGCGGCTCCATCCGAGAGGACGACGGGAATACCCGCCCGTCTATTCCGAATATATGCCGGGGCGACACCGAGAACCAAATGGCGTGATCGGCACCGCGCTAGAGTACGAACTCGATCAGGAGAAAGCCCGCGATGAGCAGGACACCGAACACTGTGACGAGCAGGTTGAAATAGCGGTCGATGAATGCCTCGATCGGCTTGCCGAACTTGAAGATCAGTCCGGCGAGCACGAAGAACCGCAACCCTCGGCTCAAGACCGACGCGACGAGGAAGACCGGGAAGTTGATCGCGAAGACGCCGGCCGAGAGCGTGAAGACCTTATAAGGAATCGGTGTGAGCCCGGCGAGAAAGATCGCCCAGAAGTCCCACCGGTCGTAGAGAGCCCGAACGCCGTCGAACGCCTCTTGGCTGACGCCCGGCACGTAGTCGAAGAACCAGGGCTCGGCCAAGTGCCATGCTCCTGCTCCGATCCCGTAGCCAATGATGCCGCCGGCGACCGATGCGGTGGTCGCGATCGCGGCGAACCGCAGAGAGTGAGTCGCCGCACCGAGGCAAAGCGCGATCAGCAGGGGGTCGGGCGGAATCGGGAAAAATGAGGACTCCGCGAACGCGAGCAGGAAAAGCGCGGGTACCCCGTACGGCGTGTCCGCCCAGTGCAGCACCCAATTGTAGAGGCGCCGCACAGGACCGGGGCGCGATGGGGTCTCGGTCACCCTCCGCCCTCGGCCCACGCGAAACGTCCGAGCAGAGGTACGAAGGTGACATTCCCCTTCACGACGTCCTCCGAGACAAGGAACCCGGTTTTTTGCACGTGCACGAGCTCTTGCGACTCCTTGGACCCGATGGGAATCAACATTCGGCCGCCATCCGCGAGCTGGTCGACCAGGACCGGCGGGATCGAGGGAGAGGCCGCCGACACGACGATCACGTCGAACGGTTGGTACTTGCGCCAACCGATCGTGCCGTCGCCTACGAGCAGAGCGACGTTCTTTACACCCATCCCGTCGAGCGCCTTACGAGCGCGCACGGACAGCTCCCGCACGCGCTCGACCGAGTAGACGCGGTCCGCCGTGAGCGCGAGAAGCGCGGTCAGAAAGCCGCTGCCCGTTCCGATCTCCAACACCTTCTCGTCGCGCTGTGGCGAGAGAAACGACAGATAGTACGCCTGCAACGACGGCTGCGAGGCGGTCTGCCCGAACCCGATCGGGATCGGCGCGTCCTCGTACGCCCGCGGCCAAACGCCCTCGGGCAGGAAGGTATGACGTGGCACCATGTCGAAGCACTGGAGCGTCTGGAGGTCGTCGATCCCCCGTGCCCGAATGTCTTCGATGAGCTTACGCCGGTATCCGACGAAGCGGGTGTCGTCTAGAGGCCCAGATCCCACGC
>JADFSR010000103.1 GCA_022560615.1 Gemmatimonadota bacterium | reverse complement strand
GGGCAACCTCTACACTCAGGGGCGGGAGATCGCGGTGCACAAGGCCAACGACCCTCAGGCATGGATCGCGAACGCGCCGGCGGCATGGAGCGTGATCCCGTACAAGGGTCACGTGTTCTTTTCCGACATAAGCAGCGGGCTTTGGGCCATCAGGCTGGAGCCGAAGGATCGGCCGGTGTCATGAGCGCCCACGGGAGAGCACCAAGCGACGCGAAGACGTTACTGATCGCGGCGATCCTGTTCGTGCTCACGCCGACGAAAGCCGAAGGGCAACCGACGGTCCAGCAATATCGGGACTTTCCAGCGTCGGGTCGCACCGGATACGTGGTCGGGTGGTACGGCGGATTCATGTACGCGTTTCTCAACTTCATCGCGCCCGAGGAGGATGACTCTTGGACATGGCACGTCCTCTTCGGAGCCGAGGCCGTCGGCGTTGATGTGAAGGTCTGCATGGAGGGATCGACCTTCGGTCAGGCGCAGGACGTCTTCGACGCATACATCGAGGTGCATACAGACGTCTGGCAGGAACACGCGAGGGTTCACCTGGGCCTCTCCTTGATCGAAGCCTGCCTCTGGGCGGCGACGCACGCTTCATCGGATGAGGCTACGGGTCAAGGAGGGCGTTTCCCCGCCCCGCCGGCATCCAGCCCTCCGTCGTCGAGCTTGATGACGTGGTCGGAGCCGAGTCCGTCGGCGTTGATGTGAACGCTTTCCCTCCCGACAGGGCCGTTGAAGCGCCTATCCCTGGTCAATGCTTACCTTGGCGCTAGGCTGAGTTTTGGAACAGGACGCCGTCCAGCTCTTGCTGGCCCTCCACGTAGCTCCCCGGCATCTTGGGGTCCATGTCCGAACCTCCTGCAAGAACCCAGGGTGAGTGGGACCCTTCCCTCCACCGGCTCCCGGTCTGGGAGATCAGTAGCGAAGCAGTGTTAGCGCTTGCGAAAGACTGGAAGGCACTCCTCAAGGCGATAGCGGTGCCCACGGTGGTTGTCGCGGGGGCCCGCGTGGCGTCACTGCAGGGTCCACGAGATCTTGGTCCTCATAACTTTGAAGACGTACAACATGTCCTGTGGCACTTATAGATGACTGTATATTGAATGCAACAGAGGGATTAAAAAAGGGGTAGCCCTGTGCGGTGCACACAGGAGCGGAGCTTGGATGGGGAGCGGCGTATGAGCTCAAGGGTTTCGTCGAGGTGGAGGTCCAACTCTGCGATGTCGTCGGGTCGGCCGTTTGCGAGACTCGCCTTGGCCAGGCTCCACACGCCTTCGTCGGGGTTGAGCTCGGGAGCGTACGGGGGCAGCGCGACCAGGTGCAGGCGAGCGAATCTGCGGCACATCTCACGAACGGGCTCACCGCGATGGATCGAGGCGTTGTCCCAGATGACGGTCACGTGACCACGAAGGTGGCGCAGCAAGTGACGGAGGAAATCACACACCGCGAGACCATCGATGTTCGTGCGGTGGAATCGATAGTAGAGGCCCACGCGGTGCCGCACGGGGCTAACCGAGAGTCCCGAGATGACCGAGATGCGGTCGCGACGGTAGCGGTGACGCACCACCGGGGTGCGACCCCTCGGTGCCCAGGTCTTGATCAGCATGGGAATCAGTTGGAAGCCGCTCTCGTCGGCGAAGACGATGTGGGCCCCCAGCTTCTCGGCGTTTTTTTTACCTCGGGCCACACCTCACGCTTCCAACGCTCGATGGCCTCTTCGTCGCGCTCCTGGGCTCGCCGCTCGGGCTTCTGGCAGCTCCAGCCCAGAGAGTGCATGAGGCGACCCACGTGATCGCGGTGGTAGCTGACCCCAAAGCGTGCCTCGATGAGTTCGGCGATCCGCTGCGTCGTCCACAGCTCCGTGCGGTGGCCCTGGGCCATGGCTCCCTTCAGCAGCAACTCCAAGAGCCGCGTACACTGCTCGTCGCTCAGCTTGCGCGGCCGGCCCGATGCCTTGCGCACCTTGAGCCCCTCCCTGCCTCCTCGTCGCCGCGCGTCGCGCCAGCGCATCACCGAGCTCGCGTGACACCCAATCAGTTGGGCTACCTCGTGAAGCGAACGGCCACCGTCGAGAAACCGCATCGCTCGATGACGCCGTCCCTCTAGCTGCTGTGCAGATCCGCTAGGCCGTGCCATGACAGACACCCTCCCCCTACCTGGGTACCCATCAATATATTGCATTACTTATACAGATGTCCATAACGCGATCCTGTATGTGGCCGAGCACGGCTGCAAGTGGCGGGGGTTGCCCAGAAGCTTCGGTAACTGGCATACGATATACACGCGGATGAATCGCTGGGCGAAAGCAGGGGTGCTGGATCGTGTCTTTACGGCCGAGCAAAATCATCCGCATCAAGATCGAGGCTCTGTCGATCGACAGTACCATCGTCCAGGTGCA
>JADFSR010000102.1 GCA_022560615.1 Gemmatimonadota bacterium | reverse complement strand
GGGGTCGGCCAGCGGCACGACACCTTGGAGCCCTCCGGTCGCCGCCGTCCGTGCGTATGCGCCCCCCTCACAGTGGAAGAGCAGGTCGCCAGGTACCGCGCCGATGCTCGGGATCGGATCGAGGATCTTCCAGCACTCCGCGAGTACGCCCATGTCAGAGTGGAAGAGCCTGGTGCCCATCGGTAGGCACCGGGCCGGCTCGATCAGGCCATCGTGTGCTTCCAACCCGTCCTGCTCGGTGGTGTCCAACTCTTCGCCGAGGACATCGAGCATGCTGACGCGGGCCACGGCGGTCAGCGATACCCAGTTCCCCTCCTCCAGCCGTTCGATGCAGGTGGGGCCCGGCAGCGGCGTGTACACCTTCGTGCTCAGGTCTTCCGTGCTCATGACAGAACCTCCGTGCTCTTGCCCGGAGACCGCCACAGGGGCGAGAATTGAGGTGCGGCCTCCGGGCCGTGGATGTGAGGCGTCGGGATACTTCATTCGCGTGGAGACCCGGCGCCTTGCTTTTTGCCACCCCTGCACCGACAGTGTATGGGGCGCGATTCATTCCCGCAACACTGTCGGTGTATATGGGTGAGTTAACAAGAAGGATCTTCGGCCTCCTGAGGCCGTCGTTGAAGGACATGGCGATTGCCGTCGGCGTGGGGTACGACACCATGAAAAGTTGGTCCTCAGGCCGGACCGATCCGTCGCCCGAGAATCGGGCTGCGCTCGCCGCTTTCATGCGCAAGCACGCCGCGAAGCTTGAGCGGCTGGCAGAGGAGTTGGAGGGGTGAGCGAAAGGCTAGAGCGAATCAAG
The DNA here is from genome assembly GCA_022560615.1 of Gemmatimonadota bacterium. Lineage (NCBI taxonomy): Bacteria > Pseudomonadati > Gemmatimonadota > Gemmatimonadota bacterium. The sequence continues at coordinate 1,693 of JADFSR010000102.1, read as the reverse complement.
GAGATGCTGGGGCGCGCCGTGGAGGCGTCAGTCAATGACGGTGGGTTTGTAGACGAGTGGGTCAAACGCGAGGCTGCACAACTTGACCGCGAAGAGTTCGAGGAACTGGGGCGGTGGATAAAGGCCGAGGTAGACTTGCCCGCGGGGCTCGTGAAGCTGGCCGAGGAGTTGGAGGCAGAGGAGTAGTTTTTTTTCACGCTGCTTTCATGCGGCGTCTGTGCGCTCGCCCTCCGCGATAGCCGCTAGTGCCCGTTCCCATGTCTGCTCGGGATGCTCTTCTAGGTGTTTGCGTACACGGGTGTCGAGATCGTCCACGACTGCGACGTCGTCCATGTTGTCGGTGAACTCCTCGATTAGGTCCGCTACGCTGAGGCGAACGACAGCACGTTGGTAGCCCAGCGCCAAGACGTTCTCCGATGGCACGACCTTCTCGACCTCGTGCTCGGTCAGCTTTTTTTCTAGCCAGTCGATCAACTGGTCCGACGTCATGGCGTTGAGCTCGACACGCTGACCCGTCCAGTGGCCATACCACGGGTTGCCGGACACGAGGAAGTCGGCCTCCTCTTGGGTGGCACCACAGTCGTATAAACTCTTTTGGGGGTCTTTCTTCTGCTTGTACGACACCGGTTCCGACTCGAGGCCCTCGATATCCTCGAGACGCAGACCGAGGTCTACGACATCGGCGCCGCCATGGAGTAGACGAGTACCGCGTCGGATCGTGTTCACGATCTCGAAGCCGCTCTTGTCGAAGTCGTGGGCCACGAGGATGCGGACGCCTTCGTTTTCGAGGTGCTGCGCGACTTCGACCGCAGCCTTCACCGTCATGCCCTTGGTCGACATGATCGTCATGTCGTAACGCTTGTCGATACCGGCATCCTCCAGGATCGGGGCGAACCCCTCCTTCTCGATCCAGAGCGCTGTGTTGTACCTGAGCCCCGGTCCCTTCGTCGCTATCAATGCCTGGGGATCGAAGGTGGGGGCGACATCGAAGTCCGAGCACCAGCTGTCGATGTAGTTCATGACCGCCCGACCACCGAGGGGAATCGACTTGCCGGTGTGGGGCTCGTTGAGGCTCCCGCGGGCATCCCAGACAATCTTGAAGTCCGGGTTGTACAACGCGAGATAGTCCTTGAGGATCGTCTGAGTGAAGTAGTCGCTTTTTGACCAGATCTCGCCTCCGGTCAACTCGAGGACGAGCGGTCGCGCGGCGTACATGATCTGCCTGGCGTTGGTGTAGTACCGGCCGTTTGCGCTCGCCTTGAGGTACGCGTCCTCGATGGCCTTAGCACCACCGACACGTTCTTCAAGCGCGTCGCGTTGCTTGTCAACAAGCCGGTGTTCTGGGGCATGAAGGCGCCGGCACAGAAAGGCACCGGCGGAGCTGGCGGCACTCTCGAGGACACCGAGGACTCGATCGTCTTATGAAGCGCCGCGAGAATTGGGACTGCGCGCTTGTAGCCTGGAGCGATACCGTCAACTGCGTTCCGTTTGAGTGGGGCAAAACCCGACTGCGCTTCACTGGTCAAGGCGGCCGTCAGAGTGATGTACGACGGCCAACCGTTAATCGCACGCGTCTTGCTCGCCTCAGTCAGTTTCTTGAGGAGCTCTGCAAAGGACACTAGGCCATGAAGCGAATTATTCTCGGTACGTTAGCGGCAACAGGGACTTTTCTGGTCATACGAAAGATGGCCGA
>JADFSR010000101.1 GCA_022560615.1 Gemmatimonadota bacterium | reverse complement strand
TACCTCTCTCGTAAGCGTCCAGATGCCAGTCATTTCGATGCTGCTGAGTCGGATTGTGTTAATCCCGCCTCATCATACTCACGGTACCGCACTCAAGGGCGGTGGCGAAGCTGGCGGGGTTGGCAGCCCCGGGGGTTCAGTCCTTGGAAGAGGAGGGTCCCGCCACAGGAATGCGGGCCTCCACAAGTCGGCGGACTGCCTTCGGCAGGTCGGGGACGAGTCCGAGGCGGGCACTCAACTCACCCGGGTCGACGACACCCATTTCGAGCAGCACACGGCAGAACTCGATGTCCTTCTGGCGGCTCGCGATCGCCTTCGAGATCCAGAGATCGTGGAGCTCGAGGCAGAGCGCGACGACGCCGTTCGTGCCCGGAGATTCGAACCGCACCAGTCGGTCTTTCCAGCCCTCGGGCAGCACAGCCGTCCGTTCCACCACCCCTTGCGCGTAGTATCCGAACGTTTGGTGGAACATGGATGCCTCTCCGATCGAGCCGTCGATCAGATCGGCCTGGTGGCCATCCTCGTCCCCGAACACGGCCACGTCCACCTCGATCGAACGAAGGGCCTCTTCAGGGAGTGGCTCGTCGAGAGATGCGTGAACCGCCTGGCTTCCGATCACAAGCACCTCGTCGACGCCGAGGACCGCGCCGGCGGCTCGGACCGAGTGCTCGAACGCGTCACGCGTCATTATGCCTCCTCTTCCCCTCCTCCTCGGCGAAGGTTCGGTACTCCCTTGCACGCTCCTTGGCCGAGAGCACTCCTGCGAACGGCGTGACCTGGCGGAGTTCCCGTGCGCGCACACCGGGATCGGTGAGCACCGGGATCAACTCGGGAATCGACCGTTTCAGAAGTACGCCCCACTCGTCGAGCAACTGTCGAGCTCCGGGGTTGGCGTGATGCATCTTTTTCAAAGTCGCTCGGGCCCGCTGCAACACCCAGCGTGGCCGCTCCTCCAGCCGAAGCGCGATCGACCGATGGAGCCAGATGCTACGGCGATCCTCCCTCGTCAGAGGAGGATGGAACTGCAGGCTCATCGCGAGCCCGACTGACTCCGCCAACCGTCTGACGGTGCCCAGTGTGGGGCTCTTTCGTCCCGTTTCGTAAGCTGCGATGGTCGGCTGTGACGTCCCCGCCGCATCCGCCAGCGCGGCCTGGGTTACCCCGACTGTCTTCCGTAACGTCCGAATCCAGTTCATACCATATAATATCTGAACGGATATATTATCGCAATCTGGCCTTAAGGGTACGGTACAGCCCAGAATCGACTACGCCCGCAGAGCTTCGTTCTTCCCTCTCAATTCGGCACCCGCGCCTTCAGCTCCTCGAACCAGTTCTGGACCAGCATGAGTTGGGCGCCGCCGGATCCGTCTTCGTCTTCGAAGTAGGCGCGGGCCATCAGGAAGCGCTGGTCAGCCGAGTCGATGTCGTAGAATCCATGAGCGGGCCGGTAGGCGCAAGCAGAACCCCGTCATGGGAATGGCGGATGCTTGCTCCGAGGTGCCCGCTCGGGGGTGCTTGCTCCGAGGTGCCCGCTTCGGGGTGCTTGCTCCATGGAACCTCACGCGCGAGAATCACTCTTCACCCGACGGGAGCGATGGAATGAAAAGCACGGCAGGACTGGGAATAGCGACTCTGCTCGCCATGTTGGTCACGATCCCCGTGGGTGCTCAGGAGTTGGAGCACGGCACGTGGACGGGCACGATGACTCCGCCCCCAGGCGGCGATGTCACCGTCACCTTCGAGGTCGGTGAGACCGACGGTGGCCTTTCTATCGTCATGAGTGCGCCCCTGGTGGAGCCGCCCATGGTGTTCCGTGAGGTGAAGCTCGACGGAGATGAGCTGACCTTCTGGTGGGCACCGGATATCCGACTCGATTGTACGCTTCTTCGGAAAGAAAACGGGAGCTTCGAGGGTGTTTGCACGGACGGGACCGGACCGGACGGAGAGGGAACACTCAAGATGCTACCACCATCAAGGGACTGATCATGAAAAAGCGTTCGTACACCTCCATTCGGACATTTCTGTGCGCGGGTCTGTGCGCCGGCCTCCTGGTAGTGACGGGGACGGCCCTCCACGCTCAGAACGTCACCACACCCATGGCCCAGTTCGGCCACAACATCGGTGACGACTATTGGCTGGCGACGTACACGGAGCTGACGGCGTACTGGCAAAAGCTCGCCTCGGAGTCACCGCGTATGGTGCTGGACACCATCGGTTATACCGCCGAAGGCCGGCCTCACCTCATGGCCATCATCACCTCCGCGGCGAACCACGCGAACCTCGAGCAGCACAAGACGAACGCGCGGCGCTTGGCGCTCGCGAACGATCTCAGCGACGAAGAGGCACGCGAGCTGTCACAGACCGCAAAGGCCGTGGTGTGGATCGACGGAGGGCTACACGCGACCGAGGTCCTGGGCGCGGCGCAGCTCATGGAGATGGCCTATCAGATGGTGAGCCTCGACGATGCCGAGACGCTCCGCTTTCTGGACGACGTGGTCACCC
>JADFSR010000100.1 GCA_022560615.1 Gemmatimonadota bacterium | reverse complement strand
TAGCCCGGACGGTCCAGAATATCGAGCTGTTCGGGAATGAGAGCACGATCGACAACCTGATGCTCGGACGTCACCAGCATATGACGACCGGGGTGTGGCGGGGGATTTGCATGGTGAATGGCCGAACCAAGGCGGCCCGCGACGAGGGTGAGAACCGGGAGCGGGTCCAGCACATCCTGGAGCTCCTCGATCTCGATGGGGTGAGGGAACGACCCGTGCGCGAGCTGCCTTATGGCACTCAGAAGCGGGTGGAGCTCGCGCGGGCGCTGGCCATGGAGCCGAAGCTCCTTCTCGTAGACGAGCCGTCTGCCGGAATGAACGCCCAGGAGCGTACGGAGCTGGGCGAGCGGCTCAGTCGGCTGAGGGCCGATCTCGACCTGACGATCCTCTTGATCGAGCACCAGCTGCAGCTGGCGATGGGCCTCGCCGACCGGGTCCTGGTCCTGAACTTCGGGAAGGCGATCGCTCAAGGCACACCCGAAGAAGTGCGTCGACACCCTGAGGTCATCAAGGCGTATCTGGGCGATGGGTAATCCGGCAAGCCACCGGCCACCGGCAAGCGACCGGCCAGTCGCCGAGACCCTCCTGAAGCTCGACGGCGTCGAGACGTATTACGGCCCGCTCCGGGCGCTCTGTGGTGTCTCACTCACCGTGGCGCGAGGCACCGTCACGGTGATCCTGGGCGCCAACGGCGCCGGCAAGAGCACGCTGCTCGGCACCATCATGGGCGTGCTCGACGGCCAGCCGCGGCGCGGCACGATCACGTTCCGGGGGGAGCGGATCGACGGGATGGCGACCGAGAAGATCGTTCGCGCCGGCATCTCGTACGTTCCGGAAGGGCGTCGAGTCTTCCCGGATCTCACCGTGAGTGAGAACCTGAAAGTGGGCGCCTACACCGTCCGAGACCGCCAGTCCACACGGCGAACACTGGAGCGCGTCCACGACTACTTCCCGGTTCTGACCGAGCGGCGAAACCAGCCCGCGGGTACACTTTCCGGCGGCGAACAGCAGATGTTGGCGATCGGTCGCGCGCTCATGAACGAACCCGAACTGCTCTTGCTCGACGAGCCCTCTCTCGGCCTGGCCCCGCTTCTGGTGCGGCAGGTCTTCGACATCATCTCGCAGATCCGCGACGAGGGAGTTACAGTCTTGCTCGTGGAGCAGAACGCACGCATGGCCCTCAAAGTGGCCGACGACGGTGTCGTGCTCGAAAACGGAGAGCTCGTCATCTCCGGGACGGCGGCCGAGTTGGTCGACAACGACGAGGTGGAGGAGCTATACATGGGGGCCGCGTCCACTGCGTCCGAGCAGGGGGACGCGTCCACTACGTCCGAGCGAGGAGCACAACGGGGAGCCCAACATGACGTCGATCAAGAATCGCAGGATTCGTAGGAGTCATATGAATCGTAGGAATAGTCGGAGCGGCTTCGGCGGCGTGACCGCGGCGTTGATCCTCGCCGCATTCGCGGGACTCAGCTGTGCGGAGCCGGACGAGGGTGGCGTCCGCGGTGTGACCGACGACACGATCCTGATCGGAACGTGGTCGCCGCTGACCGGGCCGGCAGCGCTCTGGGGTGCGGTCGGCCGAGGTGCCGAGCTCTACTTCGAGATGATCAACGAAGAAGGGGGCATCCACGGGCGGAAGATCAAGTTCATCCTCAAGGACGACGCTTACCAGCCTTCCCGGACGTTGGCGGCAGTTCGAGAGATGGTCGAGCGCGACGGGGTCTTCGCCGTTGTTGCCGGCGTGGGTACGGCTCCGACCAGGGCCGTGCTCGAGTACCTCACGGAGCACGAGGTCGTGATGGTGTCGCCCGCGACTGGGGCAACGCACTGGGCATATCCGCCCAGGAAGTACGTATTTGCCCAGTATACGCCGTATTTGGACGAGGCTGCGGTGCTGGTCGACTATGCGGTCAAAGATCTGGGCAAGACGAGAATCGCGGTCATCTACCAGAACGACGACTTCGGTGAGAGTGGCCTCGTGGGTGCTGAGCTGGCGCTCGAGAGGCACGGACTCAGCGTGGTCGAGGCCGTGTCGGTCGAAGTGCCCGACACCGATCTCAACTCACACGCGGTCCGGCTCCGCGAGTCGGGAGCCGACGCTGTCCTCATGTGGCTGACCCCGCGGCATGCCACGATCATCCACGGCGCGCTCGCCCGGCTGGACTACGAGCCGCAGTGGCTGGTCAGCTCGGTCCTGGCCGACACGGACCTGATGTACGATCTGACCGAAGGAGCATGGGAAGGGGTGATCTTCGCCGCGATCGGTCAACTCGCCAACTCGGATCATCCGCTGACGGAGAAGTACCGACGAGCGGCGGCCAGGCTCGCTCCAGACGAGCGAGCCGGCGAGTTCTTGTTCGCCGGATTCCGGTACTCAGAGCCGCTGGCGGAGGGACTCCGGCGGGCTGGGCGCGATCTGACGACCGAGAGCCTCATCGCGGCCTTGGAGACGCTGGACGGCTGGGTGGGGTCCGGCCCCCCGATCACTTACGGGCCAAACCAGCGCCAAGGCACCAGGGCGATGTTTCTCGCGCGCACCGTCGCAGGTGGGACTGCCGAGAAGCTCACGGATTGGATCGAGTCCGGCATCGACATCGAGGCGGCGATCCGCGTGCTGGAGGGGCGGTAGGGACGGAAGGGCCCCAACGACCGGCTAGCTGACCCTCCTGTACACGACGGTA
>JADFSR010000099.1 GCA_022560615.1 Gemmatimonadota bacterium | reverse complement strand
CCACCGGGACCGTAGGGATCGCTTGTGGGAACGCGCCGCGCGTTTGCCTACGACCTCTAACTTCACCACTCTCCCGAACCATCATTCGGTTTCGGAGTGAGAGATTCCGGGAAAATATTCACCACCGGGGATCGAGAGACCAGAAAAAAGGAGTGGCAAGAAAATGGATACGAAACTCGCGATGCTCCTAGCCGGCCTGGTGTCCGCATCGGCCCTGACCGCCCCCGCGGCCGACGCGCAGGCGACCCCCCGACCCGGTCAGCAGGTAGCTCTCGTCACGGGCTCGACGAGCGGGCTGGGCCACGAGCTGGCGACCCGACTCGGCGCGATGGGCATGCACGTCATCGTGCACGGCCGCAATCGTGAGCGGGGCATGGCGGTCGTCGAGGCGATCAACAGCGAAGGAGTCGGCAGCGCCCGTTTCTACAGAGCGGACCTCGCCTCGTTCGAGCAGGTTCGCGAGTTCGGCGAAGCGGTGCTCCGCGACTACGAAAGGCTCGACATCCTCATCAACAACGCCGGCATCGCGTCGACGCCCAACGGGCGGACTCTTTCGGAGGACGGCCACGAGTTGATCTTCCAGGTGAACCACCTCTCACACTTTCTGCTCACCCGGATGCTCCTGCCTCGGCTCATCGAGAGTGCGCCTTCGCGCATCGTCAACGTTTCATCGGGTGCTCAACAGCCGATCGACTTCGACGATGTGATGCTCGAGAACGGCTTCAGCGGTGGGCGGGCGTACGCCCAGAGCAAACTGGCTCAAGTCCTGTTCACCATCGATCTCGCGGAAGAGCTCGAGGGTAAAGACGTGATCGTGAACGCGCTGCACCCGGCCACTTACATGAACACGCCGATGATCACGCGAGGCGGCGGCACACCGAGGGCCACGGTCGCCGAAGGAGCGGACGCGGTGATGCAGCTCGTCACCTCACCGGACATCGGGAGCGGCGGCTACTTCTCCGGGCTGAATCGCCGACGTGCAAATGCACAGGCCTACGACGAAGAGGCTCGCGCGAAGCTCTGGGCGCTGAGCGTGGAACTGACCGGGGCGCCCTACCCGAGATCCAAAGCCTCGCGGAGTTGGGCCGCAGTCATGTCGGTCACGTACACTGGTGAGCCCTGATCGAATTCTCGCGCCCGGGCGAGAGGCCCGACCACGACCGGATCGAAGCCGGCGTCCACCACGAGGGCCGACACGATCCGAAGGGCGTCCTGGTCGTCGCCGGCGATCGGAATCCCGACCTGACTGTGATCCTCACGCTCGACGGTCCTGTAGCTGACCGCGTTGAACGCACGCACGAGGCGGACGCCCGGGAGGAATTCGGCTGAGGCGACCCCAGTCCCTTTGGCCAACGCTTCTGTTGCCATCGGTCCGTCGCGCCGCGGGTAAGGATTTCCGCATTCGATGACGACCTTACCCCGCATCAAAGACCCGTAGTCCTGCCCCACCTGAGGGAGCGCGGCGTACGGCACCGCGATGAAAACGACCTCTCCGAACACGGCGGCCTCCGCCGGCATGCCGGCGCGCGTCCTCGGGCCGGCCCGCTCGACCAGATCCGTGAGCTCTTCTGGATGGCGGGAGGAGAAGAGGATCTCGTGTCCGGCCTGCGCCCACCGAAGGGCGACCGACCCCCCGATCAGCCCCGACCCGATGACCCCGATCCTCAGGCGAGCCTGCTGCGCCGCGGCTGCACCGAGCCCTTCCGGTAAGATCGTTGGCGCCAAGACCAATCCGGTCGCCGTCGCCCCCGCCCTCCGAAGAAAGTCACGACGTGACTGTTTGCTCTCGCCCTTCGCGTCCGGTCCGGTCATTTCTACCTCCTGCAGCGATTCTTTCGAGGGTCACGCGATCCTAGTATCGGACCTCACCACCGTTGACGTGGAAGGTTTGGCCGGTGATGTAGCTGGCTTCTTCGGACGACAGGAACGCGTACATATTCGCGAGCTCCTGAGGCAACCCAACACGACCGAGTGGGATCCGGGCCAGGTCCGGGTGCGCCACGTAGGCTCCAGGAACCACGTGGTTTACGGTGATGTCGTAGGGCCCCAGCTCTACCGCAAGCGCCCGGGTCATACCCACCGCCCCCATTTTCGACGCACACACGTGGGACCAGTTGGATCTTCCGTGGAAGGAGTTGAGACCCGACACGGTGATGATGCGTCCGTACCCGTTGGAGATCATGCCGGGCACGACAGCTCGGGTGCAGAAGAATGGACCGTCGAAGTTGACGGCCGCAGCCGCCCGCCACTCGTCCGTGCTCATTTCCGCGATAGAGCTCGACCCGCGGAAGCCGGCGTTGTTGATCAGAATGTCGATCCGGCCGAACCGCTCCAACGCCTGCTCCACCATCTGATTCACTTGCTGCTCGACACCGACGTCGGCCAGCAGCGCGATCGCCCTAACACCGAGAGCTTCGGCCTCGCGTACGACGGCATCGGCCGCCTCCCGATTGGACCGCCCGTTCACCACGACATCCGCACCTTGCCTCGCCAGCTCGAGCACGGTCGCACGGCCGAGATTTCTACTCGAACCCGTGACCAGGGCGACCTTCCCCTCGACCGTCCGCCGGGACGACGAATCGCTGGCATCGACCAGCGGCAGCGCCGCCGCAGCGCCCATGTTACGTAGAGCGGTCCGCCGTGACAGCGGCTCCCCTGCACCAATCTCCATGGTCCGGCTCCCTATGGCCTATCGGGACGGAGTGCGACGCGACTAATGCGGCATGCCGCCTCGGAAACCTCCCATACGTCCTCCACC
>JADFSR010000098.1 GCA_022560615.1 Gemmatimonadota bacterium | reverse complement strand
GCGAGGCGATGTCACACGACCACTACCGCAAGCTCGAGCGCATGTACGGATCGGCTCGCACCAACGAGTACTACCGACCGACCATGCTCATCTCAGAGGGCCGCGCCGAGGTGGTCATCGAGCTACGGCCGGACTTTCACCACGCGCTCGACGCCGTGCACGGCTCCGTCTACTTCAAGGCGCTGGACGATGCGGCGTTCTTTGCGTCGAACTCGCTGATCGACGACGTCTTCCTGCTCACAGTCACGTTTAACGTGTACTTCACGCGACCGGTGGCGGAGGGCGTGATCACGTCGGTGGGCAACGTGGTCCACCGCTCGCGCCGGCTCTTGATCGCGGAGTCGGTGCTCACGGATCAGGAAGGACGAGAGCTCGCGCGGGGCAGCGGGACGTTCATGAAGAGTCGGGTTGAGCTGACGCCCGAGATCGGGTATGCGCTCGACTGAGCGGGCGTCACCCCACGCAGCGCGTCACCCCTGGCAGAACCTCACACCCTCGTCCACCACTTGACCCTGCCTCCGTCACCTTCGACACGCTTGAAGCCGAGGTCCGTCATCTCGTCCCTGAGGGCGGCCACCAGCCTGTCCCCCTCCTCTCGCCCGAGGTCTCCCGAGAAGACCAGCACCGTTCCCTTCTCGTCCGAGAGTGAGGCGCTCACCTCCCTGGGCGTCTGGGAGAACTCCTTGATCTGCTCCACGAGCTTGTGCGCGAACTCCAGCCGATCCCGCTCCGTGGCGGATTTCCTCTTCTGTTCGCGCGCGGCGACCTTCGCGGGTCGCGCGTCGCTCCACGCGGTGAGCACGCCGGGAAGCGAGAAGGGAAGCCCGATCACGCTCCCCATCAGCAGGAACACCCACGGCGACCGGAACAGCTCCTCGGGGTTCGGGTGCTCCGAGACCCTACGGAACATCCAGTAGAACCCGCCGACCAGTCCGCCCACAGCCACCGTGGCGAACACCGCCACGCCCCACCACTTGATGCGCCCGAGCAGGGCGCGGCCCCGGGGCTTTCTGGCCGACCAGCTCAAGCCGAGCGAGGCCCCCAGCCCGCCGGCCACCATAGCGACCATGTGCGGTACGAGTTCCCGCAGCTCCATTCCCATCGCTACCGTCTATGGTCGTGAGTCAGAAGTCGACCGGGAACCGCCCGCCGCGACGCTGGCCGCCTCGGACGCGGCGCCCATGAGCGCGTTGAAGAGCAGCTTGAACGTGCCGTGCGTCTGCGCGCGGTGCTGCGCGCGGAACCCGATGAGCACCACCCTGCCCTGCCCAAGCTCCACCGAGACCATGGCCGCGGTCTCGGCGATCACGTCCTCGCCGAGCAGCCAGCCGCTCTGCAGGAGGTCGCGGTCGACGAACGTCACCATGCGCTGGACGCGCTCGTTGCGAGCGGTCGCGACGACTTCGTACGCCTGGTTGCGAGCCAGGAAGGTGGCCAGTCCCTGCTCGGGCATTCCGTACGCCAGGGGATTGGTATTGTCGATGTTGACGCGCAACGTGGATCCCGGCGACCAGAAGTCGTTGGACGGCACGCCCGCCACCACGTTGCGGACCGGAAGCTCGAACTTCTCGATGGCCAGTTGGCCCGCCTCGGCCAACGTCACCAGCGTGCCGCCGTCCTTCACGAACGCCTCCAGAGCGTCCACGCCCTCCTGCCCGAACCCGCTCCGGTACCGCTCGGGGTAGGCCGACGGATCCGCGCCGCGGAAGCCGCGCCCGCCCCCACCCTCCGGCTGCTCGCCGGTCATGCGGGACACGCCGTCGGCCGGCAGGATGATCACGTCGTAGTCGTCGTGCAGATCGCCCGCCGTGATCTCGGCGTCCATGAGCGTGGTATAGGGGAAGCTGAAGTCCTCCAACAGCCAACGCGTCCACCCCTCGTCCATGTTGCCGCCGAAGTATCGCTGGTACAACCCGATCCTGGGTTTCGACAGTGCATGACTCCCGGCCGTCGCGTCCGTGTCGAGGGCGCCGAAGTCAACGCCCGTCTCCTGCGCGATCTGAGTCAGGAGGTCGTCGGGTGTGTTGCGGGCAACGAGGAAGTCTCCCGGTCGGAGGTCACCGCTTGCACGATCCACGCGGCGCACGTTGGCGTTTCTGTCGAGGAGCAGGTTCACCGCCTTGAAGCTGTCGTTCAGGCGCCCGTCGAGGACGTAGCCGAACCGACCCTGCGTCACCTGGCCGGCACGGTTGATCACTGCCGAGATGGTCGTGAGTGCGATGGAGACTCCCTCGTCCACCGGGTCCACGCGGACGCCCATGAACTCTGCCATGTTGTCGGTGGACATGTCGTAAGGACGGATCGGTGTTCCGTCACGATTCCGGGTGTAGGAGTTGTCAGGATAGTAGGTCTGCCCCAGGAGCCAGCGAATGACCCCCCGCTTCGGTTGAGCCATCGACACCACGTATGTGCCGGCGCCGTACACTCGTCCTTCGTGGGTGAAGTCGCGGGTGGCCCGCTGCACCTCGATCCCCTGGCCGAGGAGCTTGTTCACCATCTTCGTTGCGGTGAGGGCGTCGTGTTGCTCCGCCGGGATCAGAAACGCCACCGGCGATCCTTCCGCCCCGCGCTCCGTTTGCCGTTTGGCCTTTAGGTACGCGTTCCGGAGGACGGTTGTCCTGTTGCGTGCCGCGATGTCCAACGCCGCGATGGCGGCTATCTTCTGCTGCTCGACGATATCGCGGACGCGCCACCAGCCGCCGGGCCACGGATTGGGAAACGTGGTCTGGGCCTCGTATTCCGGCATGCCCCGTCGCGAGCCCTGCAACTGATCCGGGTGCAGGAAGAGAGGCGTCGCGAGCCGCGCGCTGGCGGACTCCGTGAGCATCCCCGCGATGTTGTGGAAGGGGGTGATCCAGTGAAAGCCGAAGTGTCCCCAGCCTGAGTAGATCGCGGCGTTCACAACGCCC
>JADFSR010000097.1 GCA_022560615.1 Gemmatimonadota bacterium | reverse complement strand
TTACCGGGTCACGCTCGGCTGAGTTTTGGAACAGGACGGGCTCTTCGGCCGCATTGGTCGCGCCGTTCATGACCGAGACCTTAACCGCTCACGTCACTAGGGGGCGGCGCACCAGGTAGCGCACGATGTATTCCACGTCGAGGTCATCGCGTTCGATGCCCCAGAGTGCGTATTCCGACGAAGTGGGCCAGGCAGACCGAGGCAAGTGGGCCACCCAGACCGGGCAAGAGGTCAGGGTAGTCGGAGCGAAGCGACGCTGGAGTGATCAGGTAGTGGTTGGGGCGTGTCTCCTCATGGACGCACCTGTGAGGTGGATACGATGGGCGTGATGAACGAGCCTGTCGAGGATGGCATCGCCGAAGGTGGCGTCGCCTACGACGTCATGCCAGTGCTCGATGGGTAGCTGGCTGGTGACAAGGGTGGCACGCCGTGCGTAGCGGTCCTCGAGCACCTCGAGGAGATCTCTGCGTTCGGTCTCATTGAGGACCTGGAGCCCGAAGTCGTCGATCAGGAGTACAGCTGTTCTTTGTAGCCGGTCGAGCAGGCGTTCGTAGGATCCGTCGGCGCGCGCGATACGGAGTTCGTCGAGGAGCCGAGAGAGGCGGAAGTAGCGGACAGAGAGGCCGTGGCGGCAGGCGCTGTGGCCGAGGGCGCAGGCGAGATAGGTCTTGCCAGTGCCGGTCGCTCCGGTGATGAGCGTGACCTGGTGATTGTGGATCCAGTCACAGCCGGTGAGTCGAAGGATGACGGACCGGTCGAGCCCACGGCGTGCTCGGAAGTTGAGATCTTCGATCGTAGCGGAAGGGAGCCGGAGCTTGGCCTGACGCAGGAGGCGAGTCCGGCGCCGATTCTCGCGCACAGAGCTTTCTCGTTCGAGGAGCAGAGCGAAGCGATCCTCGAAGGGCAGCGTCTGGACGTCAGGGACACCGCGCTGTTCTTCGAGCGCATCGGCCATGCCGGTGAGTCGGAGTTCATGGAGCTGGGTGAGGGTCTGTTCGATGAGCATGGATTCGTCCGTCAGTTGGATGGTGGAGTGCGGTAGTAGGCGCTGCCCCGCAGGTTTTCATGGTCTTGGGGCAGGTCGAGCGAGACTTGCGTGTCTTCGTCGCCGAGGCGGTCGAGGCCGTTCTTGAGGATCGAGGCGATCGAGCGGTAGGAGATGCCACGGATATTGAGAGCTCGCTGGCAGGCAGCCTCGAGTCGCTCCGTCGAATAGCGTTTGCCGAGACGCATGATGCCGAGACAGGCTCGGTATCCGTGCTCGGGATGGGGCCGATCCTCGAGGATGTGACGGACCACGTCCGCAGTATGAGGTCCGCTCTTGGAGGCCCACCGGATGATACGCGAAGGCGTCCATTCGAGATGCTCGGCATGTGCCTTGGGTCGGTGCGATGCGTCGGTCGTGAACGCGCCCTTGCGGTGGCTCCTCAGGTGGGCGGCAATGCGTCGACCGTCGTGGAAGATCTCCACGGTCTGGGCCGCGAGGCGTACCTCGACCTTCTGGCGAACGAGCTGATAGGGCACGCTGTAGAGGTGGCCACCGACCTGGACGTGATAGTCGATGTTCACACGTGCGCTCTTTCGTTCGGCGAACTCGTAGCGCGTCGTCGGCAACGGCCCGAGGGCTGGCCGGTCCACAGCTTCGAAGAGGGACCGACGCGTGCCCTCGAGCTTCTGGAAGGGACGATCATTGAGTGCATCGAGGAGCCGGCGGATCTCGCGATTGAGCTCCCCCAGGCTGAAGAAGGTGTGGTTACGCAGAGGCGCGAGGATCCAGCGTTCGACGATCTGAACGCTCGTCTCGACCTTAAGGCTTTGTCACGAGGTTCGCCCGGACGCGCAGGCAACACCGTCGTGGCGTAGTGCGTCGCAAGATCCTGGTACGTCGGATTGATGTCCGGGTCGTAGCGACACGCTCGTTTCACACCGACCGCGAGATTGTCCGGCACAAGAGCAGCTGGCACCCCACCGATGTACTCAAACATCCGCACATGACTCGCCGTCCAGTCCGGCAGGCTCTGTGTCCAGGTCGCCTCGGCGTACGTGAAGTTGCTCGCGCCCAGAGCCCCGACGAAGATCTGCGCCTCGCGTACCTCACCGGTATCCGCGTCTACCACGGGCACGGTGTGGCCCGCGTAATCGACGAAGAGCTTCTCTCCACCCAGATGCTCGTGGCGCAGCACCAGGTCCAGCGTCCCTCGCCACTGCCGGTACAGGTCACAGAACCGGCTGTATTGGTAGCCGTCGCTGTGCACCGCCTTGTATTCGAGCCACAGCAGATCGAGCGTCACACCCTTACGGCTCAGTTCCTGACGGACCTGCGTCCAGTCCGGAAGAGGCCGTGGCCCACCCCCAGCTTCTGGTGCAGGAAAGAGCCGGGCCGTGAGCTCGCTCTCGGCCAGCTCACACACCACCGCCCAGCCCAGCCCAACTTCGTCCGCTCGCGTTCGATATCGGCGCACCGTACTGCGTCCGATATCCAGGCTGCGCGCGATCGTTCGGTCCGAACGACCCAGAGCCGCCAGTCGTAGTACTTCCTTCAGCTTTCGCATGGATAACCGCTTCGCCGCCATTGCACCCCCTCGCGTGATTCGCGTCTACGAGGGACCGATAATGACGGCCTCAGGTTCAGGTTATCCAGCGCCTCCTTCGCACAGCCCAAGGTGGCCCACTATGTCGGAATGGCAGGACCTCTTCCTCGGAATGCCTGGCCCTCTTCCCTCGGAATCGGTGGCCCACATGCTTCGGAATGGCCGGCCCACTTCCGTCGGAATACGCATCCGCTTGAACCGAGGAGGCTTCCCCCTCCACGTGTCATCGATGGAGAGGTGCTTGTCGACCAACGCATCGCATCCGCCTAGTAGTGACATTGAGATGGCTCCTTGGTGCAATACTGACGGCGACATCAGTAAGCTCACAGGGGGATGTGACAGGGCGTCTCAGCAGTAGCCAGAAACCGTCGCCGCCAACTCCTCCCACGACACATGACACCCAGCTCCAGCTCGGTTGCGAAATCCGGGAGACTTCATGACCAACTC
>JADFSR010000096.1 GCA_022560615.1 Gemmatimonadota bacterium | reverse complement strand
GGCGCTAGCCCCGGTGAACATGAAGCCGGCGCCGAGCGCGGTCGCTCCCACAGCGTAGATCATGCCGGTGTAGCCGAGGTACGTCGGGATCCAACTCACAGGTACCAGCAATCCGGTCGCCAGCACCATGTGGAATCCGATCACCCTGGCGCCGCCCCCGGGGATCAGCTTGAAACCGACGCGCGCGTAATCTTCCCTCAGCATCCAGGCTAGACCGAGCACGTGTGGCAGTTGCCAGAGGTATCCGATGGCGAATAGCGCCAGACCACCCCGGTCGATCGCACCGGTTGCGGCGGTCCACCCGATCAGCATCGGCAACGCACCCGGCACCGCTCCCGTGAGCGTGGCCGCGTACGACCGTGTCTTGAGCGGCGTATATACGCCGTGATATATCAACGCACTCGCGGCCGCGATCGCCGCCGGAAGGGCACCGACGGCAAGCGCCAGGTAGATCAGGCCGCCCAAGAGTAGCGCGGTGCCGAAGAGGAGAGCTTCTGTCGGCTCGAGACGCTTCGAGGGGAGCGGCCGTCCGCGTGTACGGACCATCCTCGCGTCGTAGTCGCGCTCGGCGTACTGGTTCAGCGAGAGCGCACCCGCGGTTGCGATACCGGTACCGAGGATCGTGTGGATCGCGGGGAGCAGCCCGAGTGAGCCGCCGGATCCCACGAAGGCGCTCGCACCGGCCGTGATCATCACGTACCCGGCGATGCCGGGCTTGGTCAGCTCGTAGAAGGCCCGCGCACGGGAAGTGCCGGCGGTCGTATTCTCGGTCGTCGCTTGGTCCATGCGGAGGCGCACAGCACCCATCGGAAGCACCGTAAGAACCGCCGCCGGCCCCTGCTCGGAGCCGCCGGCGTGTTCACGTGCACGGAAGTTGACCGAGGCCTATTCGGTCCGCAACGCCTGCACCGGGTTGACTTTGTTGACCCAGACCCAAGGACACGGCGATTTCCACAGCACCACCGACTGCCACGGGGGCGGTGGGGACTCAACGGTCGGGCCTCAGCGCTCCGCCGTCGTCGGCAGGCCTTCCCAGAGGCGATCCATCTCCTCGCGAGCCGCCTTCACGCCGGTCACGCCCTCGGGCGTGATCTCGAAATACCGCTTCGACTTTCCTCCGCGCACCGGCGTGGGGTCAGCGAGGCGTGAGCGGAGAAAGCCCTTCTTTTCCAACCGGACGAGCGTCACGTAGATGGCACCCTGTGCTACCCTCCGCTCGGTGCGCGCCTCCAGCTCGTCGCGTACCGAAGCGCCGTACGCACGCTCGCCCAGCCGCCACACCGCCAGCAACAGCTGCTGCTCGAAGTCGCTTGGGTTCGTACCTGCCACGCGTCGAACTTCCCGAAAAGTGTTGAAGGGCGGGGCCACCCGGCGCCCTCATTATACATACGATATAGTTAATATACGCGCAGGTCAGCGCATCCGGAAACACCTCTCCGGTATGGTCGGTAGTATGTGGGGCTAGTGACCCCAGCAGACGTCTTATCAGTATGAGCCAGTATCACGACTTCACGGCCGAGGATCGCAGACGCCAGGAGCGCCGCATCTGGCGCACGGGGCTGTGGCTGTCCGTGCTCGTCCACGTGCTGATCTTCTTGGTGTCTCGCGGGACGGTCATTCCGCTCTCGCCATTCGCTGCTGCCGGGCCGCGAGCGGGTGACAACCGAGCCGCGAGCGGCTCGCTGCAGGCGATAAATATCCGCACGCCGCCGTCGGTGCCGATCGTACCGCCTCCGATCCCCATCCCGACCGACGTCGAGATCGAGCCGATTCAGTTCGAACAGGAAGTCGTGATGGATCCGTCGTCGGTTCTGGGCGACGAGCCGGGCCTCGACGAAGGACCCGGCCTGGAAAACGGCGACGGGAAGGGCGACGGCGGCAACTCGGACGAGGGCTTCTTCCGGCTCCAGCCTCCGGTCCCACGTGGCGTGATCATTCCCCCCAACCACAAGAGCTTGCGCGGTACCTCGGTCCAGGTGTGGGTCTTCGTGAACGAGCGCGGGAGGGTCATCGCCGACTCGACGCGTCTCGATCCGCCCACTAGCAGCCGTGACCTGAACCGTCAGCTCGTCCGCGAGGCCTCCGAGTGGATGTTTCGGCCGGCCGTTCAGGAAGGGAAGGCGGTCTCGTCCTGGTACCCGTACCGGATCATCGGGTAGGGCGGCTTACAGCTCGAAGCGCATCCCCTCACGCGCCACCTCGAAGCCCCGCCTCGCGATCTCAGCCTGCTGAGGTCCGCCGTCGTCCAGCGCCGGGTTCGAGTTGTTGAGGTGGGTCATCAGCACACGCGAGTCCTTCCGGTCCACAACGCGTTGCAGCGCGTCCATCGTCTGTGTGATGAGCGGATGGGGGACGTCCTCGACACGTCGGCCGGGCATCTCCTCCATCGACCAGAACGATCCGTCGAGCAGGGCCACGTCCACGCTCGCGACGGCGTCGGCGACGTCCTTGTCCCAAAGGCGCCACGCCTCGATGTCGGGGATGAACAGAAGCGATGCGCTCGGACCCCGAAAGACGAATCCGACCGTGTCGGCGAACTCGTCCCGATGCGGCACCTTCCAGAGTTGGACCTCGAGGTGCTCGTCGAGATGGTGCCAGGTATCCAGCGACAGCGGCGTGGGCACGATGCGCCCTTGGTCCACCATGTAGCTCCACGGCACGTTCGACGCGAGGAAACCCGCCATCGCTTCCGTGCAGTACACCGGGGTGTCCTGGATGCCGAGGCCTTCGTTGCCGAGCACCGCCAGCCCCGTGTAGTGGCCGATGTGGGCGTGCGTCAGCAAGATGCCGTCGAAGGGACGCCGTTCCGCCGCGCGTCGCCGAAACGCCGGTTCCCGGATGAGATCGATCTGACGGGTGATGTCGGGCGTCGCGTCAACCAGGTAGAAGCGTTCCGCCTCCGGCTCGACCAGCGCGAGAGAAGAGACGTAGCGTGCATTCCCCTCGAGGAGTAGCTCCCGGCCCCGATCGCATCGGTCCGTGTAGCATCCCACCTGAGGGAGGCCGGCGTCTTGGACCGTGCCGAGGACGAGCGCATACAGCTCGCCGGCCGCGCCGGTACGGTGGTTTGGGAAGCCGTGGTGGTTGAACGCCGCGGTGGCTGCCAACGCGGATACGAATTGACGGCGATCCATCTTACGGTAGCGTGGCTGCTCCGACCAAATTGGACCAGGGTCCGAACTCCGCGTCCACACCGAGCGTGCCCCTGAACGATCTCACCTGGAAGAAGTAGACCGTATTCGGTTCCAGGCCGTCCGCCGTACAGCCGACCACTTCGCCAATGACCGATCCCGCGATCGGGGCCGCACATCCCCCATCCGTGATTTCGGTAAAGGCCAAGGTCGTGGTGGGGCGGAACCGGACGG
>JADFSR010000095.1 GCA_022560615.1 Gemmatimonadota bacterium | reverse complement strand
GGCGGACATCGAGGCCGACTTCGACAAGAATCTCGACCTGCTCAAGCGCGATCTCCTGAACGAGGAGGAATTCCGCAGGGTCAACGAGGCTCGACGAGAGGAACGCTCCGAACTTGCGGGTCGACGCGAGGAGCTCGCGGCAGCAGTGGCCGATCAGGCCTCACGCCAGGAAGGCGTGTCCGCCCTACCCGTCCGCATCAAGTCGTTCCTCAAGGATTTCGGATCGCTTGACGTGCAACGCGCGAAGGCCATGCTCCAGCCCATCCTGAAGACGGTGCATGTCTACAACGACGGAAGGATCGAGCTCGAGTTCCGAGGGCAGCAAACTAGCTAGGTGCCGGAAAGGCCTTGTTCGCCCTTCCTGCACCTGCCTAAGAACTAGCTGTAGATAGTTGAACCCGCGCCGAAGGCAAAGCACAGAAGCCGCAAGGCAAGCGGTAAACTGACCCGAGGGGCGATGAGCTAGAGAATCTCTCCGTACCAACAGAGCCCCTGTGGCCCGCACCCGCAGGGCTTGAGGTTGACCACCCGCGAAGCCAGGGTAGTCGGAGGTGAATCATGGCCGAGCATCTTCCCGGAAGCATCACGCATGCGTACGTCCTGATCAACACAGATCCTACCCGCACCGAGGAGGTGGTTGCGCGGTTGGGCGCCATACCGGGCGCCCGGGTCCACGAGGTCCTGGGTCCCTATGACATCGTGGTGGAGCTCGAGGCGGATGCGCCGGAGTACATCACGCGGATCCTTCGCGAGAAGATACGGCACGTGCAGGGCATCACGTCCACCGTCACGTGCACCTGGATGGAATGAGGGCCTGGCCCTCAACCCACTCGCCAGCGCCAGCCGCAGACGTGGACAGGCGCAGTTGAGCGCTGGATGGGGCGTGGGGCGCAATCAATTGCGCCCCTACACGAGACGCGGCGGCGACGCTCGAGATCCCGGGCGCGTTCATCCTCGCCAGGTTCACGCCGCTGGGCCAGTACGGCATCCTCGTCGCCATCCTTCTGGCCATGGTCGTCCGGCTGCTGCTCTTCGGCGGCTACTACTTGACCGGGAGGTGGCTGCGCCCGTCCGAGTCCCCTCGTCACCGTTAGCCCCGTCGTTCCGGCCCTGCCATACGTCGTGAGTCCCGACCATAATACTTTTCTAACTCCAGCAGGCGTAGTGTCAGTGGTGATCCACCGGCCTGACCCAGTCGGCGCTCGTTCGTGAAAGAGCGCTCAGCATGCATTCGAATCGCTTGCTTGGAGATCCTTCGTGCGAAGCAAGGCATTGCTTCTGATCGCACTCTTGGCGACAGCAGCGGCCATGGCGGGATGCAGCTCCGACTCGACACCAACGCCTGAAGCGACCTCGCTTCCATCGGCGACCCCGACGCCTCAAGCCGTGGAGCCGGGAGGGGTCTCGTCAGACATCGTGAACTTCACGCACCAGGACCTAGTCGTGAACGCAGGCACGACTATCACCTGGGTGAACCGGGATTCCGCGTCACACACCTCGACGGCGACGGCTGGTTCCGCGCTTCGTTGGAATAGCCGCCGCCTGAGAACCGGCGAATCCTTCACCGTCACGTTCAACGAGCCGGGCACTTACCCATACCGCTGTAGCATCCACCCAAGGATGACAGGGACGGTCACGGTCAACCCGTAGTACCACGCGAGTCAGAGCCTCTAGCGGCCATCGGACGGGCAGGAAGGAAGGGATTTGGCGAAGCAGGAGGGCAAACGACCCGCGATCGGCGTGGATGGGCCGGAGGTCGTCGGCGAGAAGGACGTGGCGAGCGGCGTCGCGGCAGTGGCCATAACCGACGCCGCCGAGACCGCGAACGGGTCGAACGGCACGAAGGTCACCGAACCGACCACGGAGGAACTCGCCAAGGTTGAGGCCGCCGCCGCCGAAGCGGAAGCCGGTCAGAACCTCGATGGTGAGCTGATCGAGGACCCGGTGCGCATGTACCTGCGTGAGGTGGGGCGCGTCAATCTGCTGACCGCGGCGGACGAGCGCCGATTGGCGCAGGCGCTCGCCTCCGGCAAGCACGTCGACAAGCTCGAGCAGAACATCGCCACGGAGACCGGGCACCCAGCCAGCGCCGCGGACCTCGTGCGCACGCTCCTCTCGCGGATCCGTGAATCGAATGAGCTCATCGAGGCCCTCGCCGACTACATGGCCATCGAAGACGCGATGACGCTCAAGGTGTTGCTCACCGACGAGAAGCTGCGGGCGGGCATCGACGGCGTGCTCGACGTGGACATGCTGGAAGCGTTCGGCCAGCGTTGGGGCAAAGAACCGCTGGAGGTCGCGCAGCAGATCATCCAGCTCTCGCTGAACAGCCACGTGCTCTCCGAAGAGACGCTAGACGTGATGGGCGAGGACGTCCCGGTCAAGAGCCTGGACGACGCGCTCGAGGACGCGGACATCGGGCAGCGGCTCGAGTCCAACGAGCTGTTGCTCCGCATGCACTTCGGCGCGGTGAAAAGCGAGAGCGCGCACGCCCAGCGCCACCTGACCGAGGCGAACCTGCGCCTGGTAGTGAGCATCGCGAAGAAGTACGTCGGCCGCGGCCTGTCCCTGCTGGACCTGATCCAGGAGGGCAACATCGGCCTCATACGCGGCGTGGAGAAGTTCGACTACCGCAAGGGGTTCAAGTTCTCCACCTACGCGACCTGGTGGATCCGCCAGGCCATCACGCGCGCCATCGCCGACCAAGGACGGACGATCCGCATCCCGGTCCACATAATCGAGATCATCAACAAGCTCGTGCGCGTCAGCCGCCGGCTCGTGCAGGAGTACGGGCGCGAGCCCACGACCCAGGAAGTCGCGCTCGAGATGGAGGTCACCCCTGAGCGGGTCCGCGAGATCATGAAGGTGTCCCAGGAGCCCGTCTCCCTCGAGACGCCCGTCGGCGAGGAGGGAGACTCGCACCTCCGCGACTTCATCGAGGACCGCAGCGGACCCGCTCCGGCGGATGCCGCGACCTTCCAGCTGCTGAAGGAGCAGGTCAAAGACGTCATTGGCACCCTCAGCGAGCGCGAACGGACCGTCTTGCAGCTGCGCTTCGGGCTGGAGGACGGCCGCAGCCGGACGCTCGAAGAGGTCGGCCGCGTCTTCGCCGTCACGCGTGAGCGCATACGCCAGATAGAGGCGAAGGCGCTGAAGAAGCTGCGGCACCCGAGCCGCTCTCGCAGGCTCCGCGACTTCCTGGAATAGCTACAGCTAATTCGGCGAGGAGGAGCGAGACGCCACGTGACTAGCTTTAGCTTGTTTGGTCAGGGGATGCCTGGCTAGTTGAACCCCGAACGAGCTGGCCACTCGCGCCTCCGCCACGAACGGGAGCGATATCCCCCAAACGATGAGCAGAAGACCTGTAGAACGGGTGAGCCAGCGGCCGCGGGCGCGACCTTCTCGACGAGCGCAAACGCTGCGAGAGCCGCGATC
>JADFSR010000094.1 GCA_022560615.1 Gemmatimonadota bacterium | reverse complement strand
CGCCTGCTGATTCACAAGGCGGGGTACTTCCGAACCAGGCCGCGGTGAGACCTCACGCTGCATGAGCGAGAGCAACGAGCTCTGGGATGAGCTCAACGCTAGCCCCAAAGCAAGCGTGATGTTGTGCAGCCGACCTGAATAAGAAACCGGAAAGGCTTATCTTTATTGGAGTTAGCGAGATTCTGAGCAGAATCGATACTCCAACGAAGAGGCCTTTCCGGTGAAGAGAATATCGTTCAAGCAGAGCCGAAAGAACAGTGCCCGTCGCAAGCGCAAGGTAGCGGCGCGACATGGGCAGGCGGGACACTGGAAAGCTCAGGCAGAGCCGATGTTCAACTCGGGTGCGGTGCACTACGAGGTTGGTGCCAACACGGATGCGATGAGCTACGGAGGGATCACAGCGGTGCATCGCCTGGTCACCAAGTTGGGTCTGCCCGAGCAGATCGATGCCGGCCTCGAGTTGCTGAAGGTGCACCTGCCGTACCACGAGTCGGATCACGTGCTGAATCTGGCGTACAACGTGCTGTGCGGCGGCACGCGGCTGGAGGACATCGAGCGCCTACGCCATGACACAGCGTACATGAATGCACTGGGCGCTGACCTGATTCCGGACCCGACCACGGCCGGCGACTTCTGCCGACGCTTCACTGAGGAGGACGTGATCACGTTGATGGAAGCCATCAACGCGGTGCGACCTCAGCTATGGCAGGGCCGGGCGCGCGAATTGCTGGGGCCGATCGCGTACATCGATGTCGATGGCACCCTGGCACCGACGTCCGGCAAAAAGAAACAGGGCATGGACATCTCCTACAAGGGGATCTGGGGATACCATCCGCTGATCGTGTCGCTGGCCAACACCTCAGAGGTGCTCTATCTGGTGAACCGCCCGGGCAATGTGGCGAGTCACACGGATGCGGCTCCCTACATTGATCGAGCCATCGATCTCGTGGACCCGTACGCCGAGCGGATCTGTCTGAGGGGCGACACGGACTTCTCCCAGACCGCCCACCTCGACCGGTGGGCCAAACGAGTCGATTTCATCTTCGGCATGGACGCCAATACGGCCCAGGTAAGCCGCGCCGAGGCTCTGGGTGAAGACAGCTGGCAGCGCATGGAACGAGAGCCGAAGCACGTGCCGTTAACCGACCAGACGCGGCAGCGCCAGGCCGACGAGAAGGCGCGCATCGTCCGCGAGCGGGGCTACGTCAACTTGGAACTGAACTACGAGGACGTGGCGGAGTTCAGCTACCAGCCAGGCAAGTGCAAGCGGCCGTATCGGGTGGTGGCCCTGCGCAAGAACATCAGCAAGATGAAGGGCGAGCACGTTCTATTCGACGAGATTCGCTACTTTTTTTACATCACGACCCGCACAGATCTCAGCGCCGCCGAAGTGGTCCGGTGCGCCAACGAGCGCTGCGACCAGGAGAACATCATCGAGCAGCTCAAGAACGGCGTCAACGCGCTACGGATGCCGCTCTACGATCTGGTGAGCAACTGGGCCTACATGGTCATCGCGGCCTTGGCGTGGAACATCAAGTCGTGGTTCGCGATGATGATGCACCTGAAGCGGGACCGGAAGGAGTATGTGGCCATGGAGTTCCGCCGCTTCATCCACAGCGTCATCCTCATCCCCTGCCGCGTCACGAGGCGAGCGCGCGGTATCACGATCCGGCTCCTCGGCTACCAACCCACCCTGGACCGCTTCTTCAGTGCCTGGCGCACCATCGAGCGCACCGGCTTCGGATAGTCCACCGCGGTCTCCCATAGCCCCAGTCAGCTTACACGCTTTTAGGGGGCCGCCACGGCGCGGCCAGGCACCGCTGTGCCCTGAACTCCCAAAAACGTCCCCGCACTCCGCCTTTGCGCCACCGCTACGCTGCTCAACCGACTAAAATCCACTACTCGCAGGCTGATAAGCTGCTTTAGCGTCTGTCGCACGACCCACAGGCGTTCGTTGCACAACTCGCTTATTTTAGGACTAGCTGATCGGACGCCTCCGGATCGGCTGGCCCGGCATGACCCCGTCGACGAGCTCCCCATTGCGGACCACGAACTGCCCGGCCACCAGGACGTGAGGGATGCCGACGGAGGGCTGGGCCGGCTCGGCGAACGTCGCGATATCGATGACCGTCGCAGGGTTGAAGATCGTGAGGTCCGCATCCGCGCCGACCGATACTCGACCCTTTCGGCTCATCGCCGGAACCACCGCCTCGAGTCGGTCAGCCGGCATGATCGTCATCTTTCGAAGCGCGCTCATGAGCGTCAGGACGCCCTCCTCCCGAACGTAATGGCCCAGAACCCGCGCGAAGGAGCCGGCTCCGCGGGGATGCGCGCGGCCATCGACGAACCCGACGCCATCGCTCGCGATCATCACGGCCGGATGTCCGATCGCGTACTCCATCTCATCCTTCGGAATGATGTGCGCGATAATCATCCCGCCCTCTTCCCGGTACGCCTGAAAGGAAGCCGAATCCAAGCGCTCTCCGGTCGCCACCCACTCGATATCGGAGTAGTCACTGCCCAATCGCTCCCGCCAGCCCTCGTCGAAGATCGCCGCCTGGATACCGGTCGACGCGGCTGTGTACGGGTAGACCTCCGTGGTGACGTCGACGCCGCCGTCATGGGCGGTCTCGATCATGTCGAGGAGGATGGGGATCTGCGTGAGCCCGCTCGAGCCGATGTGCACGATGTGCACCGATGCTCCCGATCCCGCGGCGTCGGCGATCATCTCCTGAACCGCGGCAATGCTGGTCTCCGGCTCGAGGATACCGCCGTAGCGGATGTGCACGAAGACGGTCACCCCGTGTGTCGCAGCGGTCTGGAACGCCCGGAAGATCTCTGCCCGACTGGCACCGGGAATGTACTGCAGCCCGAGTCCCACACCGATCGCACCTTGCGTCAAACCGAGCGCGAGGGCCTCCTGCATCCGCTCGATCTGCTCAGGCGTCGCGTCGTCGTAAACCCTGGCCCCTCGATCACCGGAAAACGCCTCACTCCGTGCGGCTCCATAGCTGGTCGTCGCACCGAAGTTGATTCTCCACTTCCCCTCCCGCTCCGCGTACCACGCGTCGACCGGCCAAGCTCCGCCCTCCAACTCGAGCGCCGTGGTGACGCCGTCGCGCACCTGGAGGTCGCGGCTGAACGGGTCCTGACCGTGCGCGTGCAGATCGATGAACCCGGGGGCGACTACGTGTCCGGAAACGTCCACGACCTCCCGACCCTCGAGCGGCTCCGCCGAGATGGCGGCGATGCTGCCGTTCAGGATCCCCACGTTCATCACCGCGTCCATGCCCGATTCGGGGTCCATGACACGACCGCCCTGGAGGACGAGGTCGTAGGTCTGCGCGGCGGCGGCCGCCGTCCCGAACGAGAGTACGAGGGCTACGGCACCGGCGCCCCGGGCGAAACTCCCCAGGCACCGCGGAATCGCACCACCGAGACGAACTCGCACGCCTTCACACACCATCGGACACCTGCCTGTAGGAAGCGGTCGATGAGGGGTGCGGCCGCGTCGGGCACCCCCGAGGGAATTCGGGTACAAAGCCGGTCGCCAGGCTCGAACGCACCAGCGG
>JADFSR010000093.1 GCA_022560615.1 Gemmatimonadota bacterium | reverse complement strand
AAGGGTTCCTGCAGGGCCTCAAGCAAAAGGGTATCACCCGGTGGTGGAACGACGTGGATCCCACCCGACGCCCTTCGCCGGACCAACTGTTCACCAAGCTTCAAGCGGGCCGACTCAGCGACCTCGGTGTATCATCTACCGTCGAGGAACGATTTCAGGAAGTGATGACCCAGTCGAAGCGCTACGAGTTGCGGGCGCTGCGAAGCCCCGACGAGTATGTGCTCGAGCTGCGTGTCGGTGATTCCGAGTATCGCGAGGCCAGGCAGCTTTCGGGCGGGAAGCGGGTGAGCCTCCTGCTCACGCTGCTCTTGAAGGCCGACGATGACAGGCCCTTGGTCATCGACCAGCCCGAAGATGAGCTTGACAACCGTTTCCTTTGGGAGACGGTGCTGCCGGCGTTGCGCCGGCTCAAGGGTCGCCGACAAGTCATCGTGGCAACCCACGACGCGAACATCGTAGTCAACGGAGACGCCGACCTCGTGGTACAGCTCGAGGCAGACGCGGACCATGGCCATGTGGCCGTGTCTGGTGCCATCGAAGATCCAGCGGTTCGGACGGCGATCGTTGAGACCGTCGATGGGGGTGAGGAGGCGTTCGAACTCCGCAAAGCCAAGTACGGTTTCTGATAGGGGAGAGTCGGGATGAACTGGTTGGACATTCTCGAACGCATCAACCAAGGTGAGGACGACAGTACCGAGTTCAAGCGCGACGCTGTCGATCTGAGGCCTATCGGGCGCGCGATCGCCGCTTTCGCTAACACGGGCGGTGGGGTCGTCGTGCTGGGCGTGGACAACGCGCAAACAATCGTAGGTGTGAGGACGGACGCGGAGGCTGTATCCGAACGGCTCACCAGCTTCCTACACACGGGACTCAGCGCCCCCGTCCAGGCGAGACTCGGCCGACACGAGGACCCACAGGGTTGGGTACACTGGATCGAGGTCCCCCGTCAACGTGGCTTCGAGCCCTTACGTCAACCTAAATTGAGCGATTCGTGAGTCGCGCAGCAAATGTGCGGTGCGATGGGTGGTGCTGGAGTGCGGAGGGGAGCGAGGGGAGCCGACGCGCCTGGAATTAGCGGTTTCCGGATGGTCGGAGGTGCTTTGGGATGCGATTTCGGGGCAAACAGGTGCGGTTGGACGCACGAGTCCCGGCACCGGCATCAGCCGGAGTTGACATTCAAGTAGCGGCCAAGGAGCGTGCGTCTACGCCCAAGCGAAGCGAGGAGGCGCTCGGCTCAGTTCCCAGAGCTTTGGGATCTGGAGTTCGTTCCATGTAGCGCGTGTGACCTTGAGGATCCTGCGGCCACCTGAGCGGACGATCTTGGCCGCGAAGTCGATCACCGTACGGCGTAGCTTCGTGGGGTAGGCGGTGATGGGCACCACGGACTCGGTGACGTCCTCCTTGAAGCACTCGTAGAGGAAGAAGGCGACGGCCATGGTGTAGTAGAACGCAGCGTTGGCTGCGAAGCGTTTGAAGGGCAGGGTCTCGCTACCGAACTCCTTGAGCGCGCGGTGCACGAGCTCGTCGGCGCCCCGGCTGTGGTGGAGCCGGATGATGTGCTCGGGTTCGATCCACTCGATCAGACCCGCGGCGTCGAGCATCACGTCGATGTCCTCGCCCATGCCGAGGTTCGTGTAGAGGAGGGTGTCGGGTCGCGCGAAGTCGAGGAGCCACTGGCCGTCCTCGGCCAGTGGCCGAGTCAACAGAGCCCGTCGTCCTTTCTTCCATTTTCCCCTGCGGTCTCCGAACTCGAGATAGTGCCAGACCTTGTCCGGTCTCTTGTATTCAGACCACGCATAGGCAGGGACCTGAGCCGCGTAGGCCTTGATGTCGGGGTAGAGCTTGCCCACGCAGACGTAGCCGATGCCGAGTTCCTCGAAGAACTCGAAGAGCTTCTGGTCGAAGAAGCCACTGTCGAGACGCAAGACGATGGGCACATCACTGCGATAGTGCTTGCGGATCAGCGTCACCACGTGGCGCACCATGTGCTCCACACTGTTGCCGGAGTTGGAGTGCTTCTTGCCGCCCCGAAAGACAGCATCGATGAGGAAGCGGCCCCAGGTCATCTGAAGCGGGGCAAAGCCCTTCACCTTCTTGTAGGTGGGCTCAACACCGTGGCGTACGTGGGCCTCGTCGTTGTCCATGACCATCGCGTCGATGCCGAGGATCACGACGGGTGGAGCTTCGAGCTTGAGCCGCCACAAGAACAGGTGCTGTAGCAGGCGACGGAAAAGCCACATCCGGTACCACGAGAAGGATCCCATGAAGCGCTTGATGGCATGCGACGAGGCCATCTGGTCCGGCGAAGTCTCGATCGCGGCGGCGTAGCCATCGTCCCGCTTCAGTTCGTCGAAGCGCACAAGATGCCGACTCGTCCCGTCGAGGAAAAAACAGAACAGCTGGTGGAAGAGGACCGTCACGGGAAGTCCTTTCGAGCTCTTACGCAACGAGCCGAACAGGCGATCGATGTCGCCGAAGAGTTCGAGGTTGCGAAGGTAGCGACTGAACAGAACCAAGCCGCCTCGACCCGTCAGCGTGTCGGACGTGATCTCGACACCATCGAACAGCGGTGCCGTGGCATTGCGCGAGGAGAGCGACTCGACGATCATCTCTTGGCACCCTTTGGGTTGAGGGCGGCTGCTACCGCCACTGGCTATAACTTCTTGTGCACCAGTAACTTAACCCAAGGGGTGTGCTTTTTCTACCCCGAGAATCGCTCAGTTTAGGTGGACACCTCGGACGAATGGATCGTCGAGCGTACTGGAATCCGAGAGCGTCGGTGGGTGACGGGATGGGATGAGTGGCACCGAGATGGCGCGGAGAGCTTGGCCGATACGCCGAGACGCTGTGGACGGAGGCTGCCTCGTCCCGCAAGAACCCGCGTATTTCGGCGGAGGACATCGAGGCCGGGCGTCACTTCCCGACGATGACCGGCAAGGACGTCTTCAAGCACGCCGTGACCCGGATGCCCGAGGTGGTCCAGGAGGCTTTGGCTGCGAACGATCTCGAGGTCGCCGATATCGACCTCCTCATCCCTCACCAGGCGAATCTGAGAATCTCGAAAATGGTGCAGCACCGGTTGGGCCTGCCCGACCACAAGGTCGTCAACAACATCGATCGCTACGGCGACACGACCGCCGCGACCATCCCGATCGCTCTGGCCGAAGCGGTTCGGGCCGACCGCCTTCATGCGGGGGACCTGCTGTGTTTGGTGGCCTTCGGCTCCGGCTTTACCTGGGGCTCTGCGCTGATCCGCTGGTAAGAGCCCGTCGATACTCGGGACCCCGCCGGGCGCGTCTTGTCTCGGTTACTGCGCCTCCCCTGCCCGTGGACGCTCGGAATCACCGTGATTATTGTGTTGGGCTCTAGGACCACTGTCTCGAGAGGCACGGAATGGCGCTGACCAAGAAGCAACTGGACCACATTGAGAAGCGTCTGCTCGACGAGCGGGCGCGGGCGCTGAAGGCGCTTGGCCTCTTCGACAAGCGAAGCCAGTCCGACCGGGAGACTACCGATTCGGAGCTCTCGAGCTATACCGATCACATGGCGGACCAGGGCACGGAGGCCCAGGAGCGAGAGAAGGCTGCGGCCTTCGCGACGAAGGAAGGCCGTTACCTCTACCGCCTCGAAGAGGCGCTTCGGCGGTTGTACGCCGAGCCGGAGAAGTTCGGGTCGTGTCACACCTGCGGAGCCGAGGTCGGCTTCGAGC
>JADFSR010000092.1 GCA_022560615.1 Gemmatimonadota bacterium | reverse complement strand
TACGTGTTGCCCTCCTTCCGGGAGCGCACGTACCCGGCGAGCGAGGGCCGGCTGCGCGGGCTGGCACCCGTGCTCGACGATGCCGCATACGAGTCCGACGCCGGACGCTGGCACACGGACTTCGCCGTCCGCTGGTCACACGCCCTGGGCGACATGGATCTGGGCGTAGCGGGCTTCTACGGCACCAGCCGCGAGCCCTACCTGCTTCCCATCGACGCCGAGCACGGCCTCGCGTCGACGCCGAGCACGGCCTCGCGCTGCAGCCGTACTACACGATCATCGATCAGTTCAGCGTGGACGCTCAGTACACGCGTGGCGCCACCCTGTGGAAGCTCGAGGCGATGATGCGCGGCGGGCACGGCGACCGGTTCGCGGCGGGCGTCTTAGGCGTGGAGCACACACTCTTTTCGGTGGGGCCGGGGCCAGCCGACCTCGGGCTTCTGGCCGAGATCATGCTGGACGGGCGGAGTGACGACGCGCCGTTCACGGCGTTCGACAACGACGTGTTTGTGGGGTTTCGCTGGGCGTTCAACGACGTCCAGGGTACTTCCATCCTGGGCGGGCCGATCGTGGACCTGGACCCGGCGAGACGACTTCATGACCTTCCGGCTGAGCCGGTTCTTCTAGCGGACAAGGGCTCCGTCTAGCGTCCGCAACAGGTCGACCTCGGTGTTCATCTCGCGACTCAGGGTGAGATGAAGCTCTTTGGCCTCGTCCAGATCCCAATCGAACGAGGCGATCCGGCCCGTGACGTCGAGCAGCCCCTTCACGAGCTCGTCGCGCGCCTCCTGATAGCTAGTCAGGGCACCGTCACTCCCGTCGACCACGGCCCGAGCCAGTAGTTCCGCGTCACGAAGGGCATCGGTGATCCCATGCGCGGTAATGGGATCACGGAAATAGCCGGCGTCCCCGACCAGAGCCCAGCCAGCTCCGGCGGCGCGTCTGAGGAAGCCGGCGGTGCCGGCGTAGGCCTTCAGCTTCCCGGGACCGTCGCTCTCGGTGACCCTGCCCGCGAGCTCCACTGAGACCTCGCCCAACACATCGCGGTACAGCCCCTCGAGCCCATCACGTCGGCCGTTCTCGAAGCGTCCCGGAGGGAGCGAAGCGAAGACACACGTCTCGCCGTCATTCGTCGGGATGGCTCCCACGCTCGCCCCGAGCTCGTAGAACCAATGGTATCCCTCGAGACCCAGATCTCTCCAGTAGCCGTAGATGGAGGCCGTCGTTTCGGGGACTTCGTAGTCGAGTTCAGCCTCCAGAATCCGTGCGACGCGGGATCGCACTCCATCGGCTCCGACGACGAGGTCGGCAGCCACGTCGACCACGTGGCCGTCCGCCCTGGCAATCTTCGCTCCACAGACCCGACCCCCCGGGCCCCGAAGGAGGTCGACCACGGACTGACGGTGCACGACCTCGGCACCAGCGGCCAGTGCGGCGTCGACGAGCACCAGGTCGAGGACAGTCCGACGTGGAGCGTACAGTGCGTCGATACCGTCCCGCGGCTTGATGGGGACTTCGATGGTCTCGTCGCCGTAGTGGAAGGTGGTCTTCCGGATTGCGGGCGTCCCGGCCGAGCGGATGGCGTCCAGCAGCCCCCAGCGGTGCAACTGGAGGACCCCGCCCCGCATGAGCGCGTGGGTCGACAACGTGTCACTCCCGCGGCGCCCAGGGTCGACCACGAGCACTCGCAATCCCTGACGGGCTAGGAGCATCGCAGTGGACGCGCCAGCGCAACGAGCGCCGGCGATCACGACGTCGTATTGGGTTCGCTGGATCGGAGAGGACATGCTCAGAAGATGAGCCTGGCCTGCGTGGGCAACAAGCAGAGTTCCTTTGCGGCCACTCGCCTCACCTCGGGGCTTGCCCGGACGCCTTCCAAGTTCATAATGGTAGTTCGGCGAACCGATCTTCGAGGGCGCCGATCCTTACCCTTCCGCAAGAGACCGCAAGGAGCACGCGATGGCCACCACTGACAAGCCCGTCGACAACGGCGTGAACGTCGAAGCGTTGCTCGAGGCACGTACAGCGCTGACCGAGACCCCGGAAGCCGCCAAGTTCGAGTGGCGCGCCACGTGCAAATGGGTGAACGGCACCTACAGTCGGTCCACGGTCGAAGGATTCTTCGGGCTCGGCGAGGAGCAGCTCCACAAGACCGAGTTCACCTTCGATGCTGATCATCCCGAGGTCTTCGCGTCCGAAGACCGCGGCGCCACGCCAGTCGAGATCGTGCTCGCCGGCCTGGCCAGCTGCCTTACCGCTGGCATCGCGTCCGTCGCCCAGCTTCGCGAGATCCAGCTGCGCTCGGTAACCGCAACGATCACGGGTGGGATGGACATCCAGGGCATCCTCGGGATGGACAGCGACGTGCGGCCCGGCTTCGATGGCATCACGGTGAAGTACGACATCGATGCCGACGCGACACAAGAAGAGATCGAGGCGATCGTTGCCCAGTCGCAAAAGCGTTCTGCCGTCTACGACCTCATCACGAACCCGACGAACGTGACGGTCGAAGTCAACTGAAGCGGTAGATCGGGATTCGAGGTGACGGGTCCCGTGGGCGCCACCACAGTCATAATTGGGGCCGGCCACGCGGGGCTGGCGATGAGCCGCTGCCTGGCCGACCGCTCGATCGACCATACGGTCCTCGAGCGCGGCCAGGTGGCGAATTCGTGGAAGACGGAGCGGTGGGACTCGCTGCGGCTACTCACGCCGAACTGGCAGAGCCGGCTACCCGGGTACGGGTACGAGGGTGACGACCCAGACGGCTTCCGCACGATGCCTGAGACGATCGAGTTCATCGAGCGGTATGCCGACGTGATTTGTGCCCCGGTTCAGACCGAGACGGAGGTGACTTCGGTACGGAGCGTCGACGGCGGCTACGAGATCGCAACCACCCGAGGCGACTGGCGATGCCGGACCGTGGTTCTGGCCAGCGGAGCGTGCAACAGGCCTCAGATCCCGGCGGTGTCGGAGGTGGTCCCACCCTCGATCGCCACGCTGACCCCGATGGAGTACCGCAACCCGGACCAGCTCGAGGAGGGTGGAGTGCTCGTCGTCGGCGCCTCGGCCACGGGCACCCAGATCGCCGCGGAAATCCACGGCTCGGGCCGGCCTGTAACCGTCGCGGTGGGCGAGCACATCCGTGTGCCCCGGATCTATCGGGGCAAGGACATCAAGTGGTGGATGGACGCCGCCGGAGTGCTCGACGATCACTACGAAGAGGCGGACAACCTCGACCGGGCGCGCACTGTGCCTTCGTTACAACTGGCGGGCTCAGACGATCGTCGGACCGTCGATCTCAACTCGCTGACCGACGTCGGCGTGAAGCTCATCGGTCGGCTCGCCGGCATCAACAACGGCAAGGGGCAGTTCTCGGGATCACTGCGAAACCAGGCCGCACTTTCCGACTTGAAGATGAACAGATTGCTCGACAGGATCGACGAGTGGGTGAGCGAGAACGCGCTAGACCACGACGTCGATCCCCCGCATCGATTCGAACCCACCAGGGTCGAGGCGTCGCCACCGCTTTTCATGGACCTCGGCAACGGTGAGATCAAGACCATCCTGTGGGCAACCGGATTCCGCCCCGACTATTCGTGGCTGGACGTCCCGGTCTTCGACCGCAAGGGCCGCATCCGGCACGATGGCGGTGTCGTCGAGGCTCCCGGCATGTACCTGATGGGCATTCCCTTCCTCAGACGCCGAAAGTCGAGTCTCATCGACGGCGCGCGTGATGATGCCCGTGACTTGAGCGCCCACCTGGCGTCGTATCTCGACGTACTCGCAACGTGAACGTCCCCGTTGCTCCGCTGAGCGACGAAACGATCACATGGTACACGCCGTCTTGCGGAAAGGGGACCTCGAGGCGCGAGTTCAGCTCGTTACAGCCGTCGTCGTCCGTCAGAGCCTCGCTCAGCCCCGGCCCGACCACGCGCAGGTAGCTGTCGAAGTCTTCGGATATAAGGTCGATCGAAAGCGTGTGGCCAGGCTGCCGTTCCAGGGCCTGCATAAAGACGGGCCACCCGCGGCGCCTCCCAACACTTTTTT
>JADFSR010000091.1 GCA_022560615.1 Gemmatimonadota bacterium | reverse complement strand
TCGAACAGCAGCACGCGGTCGGGTGTGCGGACGATCAGTGGCTGGACACTGAGTTGGAGGACATCGGTCGCGAGGCCCGCCGCCGTCAGCAGGGCGTCCACATCGGCCTTCGTCACGTTAATGGCGAGCGTCATGTTGTCGTTGGCTGGTGCGAAGGCGGCGTCTCTCAGTGACGCGGCCTGCAGCGAGCCGATCGCGAAGGGGGACACGTTTTCGCCCGCGCCAAAAGCGGCGATGGCTGCCGCCACCGCTTCGGTAGTTTCATCGGGAGCGGCTTCTTCTGTTGTCGGCGAGCACGCGGCGAGGCTCGCTACGAACATGGTGACGATGGCTGTGTCGGTTCTCATGGCGGTGGTCTCTTGTGGAAGGCGCATCAATGCGCGTGGCGAATCTGGGAGGCAACATAGTCTCTCTGATCCGGTTGTGCGCCACCCACACCGCCTCAGGACTGGCCATCAGTCACTACTACCGAGAAGCCGCTTGATCGGTCGATCGTAAACCCGATTTCAGAGTGCCACGGCACGCACCGGGGCGTCGGTGCCTGACCCTCGCCACACCGATGTTGTAGTTTGCCGCGAGAAACGCACGCAAGAAGCCACCACATGCACCCGAAGGTCGGCCCGCCGCCGGGCCCCCAGGGGACAAAAGTTGTCAGCCGAGGTTCAGCTGTGGCCACTGTCCACATCGCCATTCCGGTTCAGGACGAGCTCGAATACCTTCCCGCCTGCCTCGACGCGCTTCGGCGACAGGAGGGCGTGCGATTTGTCACGTGGTTATGCGTAAACCAACCGGAAGCGTGGCAACACGAGCCGGATCGACGCCCCGTGTGCGAAGCCAACCAGGCCTGTCTCCATCTGCTTGCCGCAATCACGGACCTCGACCTCCGCATTATCGATCGCTCCTCACCGGGCCGGGGCTGGCCACCGAAGCGGAGCGGTGTTGGGCACGCGCGAAAGGAGTTGATGGATGCGATCTGTGCGGAGGCCGCCCCCCGGGATATCATCGTAAGCCTCGATGCTGACACGCTGACGCCCCCGGGTTATCTGCGATCCCTTATCGACTCCTTCAACCGGCATCCGGCCGCCTGTGCCATCGCCGCGCGTTACTACCATCCACTCACCGACGACGGAGCCGTCACCCGCGCGATGCTGGGTTACGAAATCTACATGCGCTTCTATGCGCTCAACCTCTGGCGAATCGGGTCTCCCTACTCCTTCACTGCGCTCGGCTCGGCAATTGCCGTGCCTGTTTCCGTCTACCGAAGAGTGGGCGGGCTGACGCCTCGAACCAGCGGTGAGGATTTCTACTTCCTGCAAAAACTGACCAAACATGGACGGGTACTCCATTGGACCGCCGCCCCGGTTGCCCCCGCGACCCGCAAGTCCTGGCGCGTTCCCGTCGGGACCGGTCAAGCCATCGTCGCCGCCTGCGAAGGCGAATACTCCGACCGCTATCCACTCTATGCTCCGGAACTCTTCGACCGGATCAGCCGCACCACCGAGGCCTTCCCCGAACTGTTCGCCGGACCGGTCGAAACGCCGCTTGACGAATTCCTGCGGAACAAGATCGGTACCGACGCTCTATGGCAACCGCTGCGCGACAACCACCCGACACTGGATCGATTTGTCCGCGCCTGCCACGAGCGGCTCGACGGACTCCGCATTCTGCAATACCTGAAGGCCGAGTATCGTGAAGCGCCGACCGACGACCGGGCAACGCTGATAGACTGGCTGGACCGGTACGGGTGCCAGCTTCCCGGAACCGAGACCGAAGCTTCGCGCGTGCGGGCCCTGCTTAACGAGCGCGCGCTGGCCGACCTGAGCACTTCTGAACTCGACGCGATACGCCGGGTGCTTTTCCAAATGGAAGATCGCTATCGTCGAGAGGACGACCTGAAGGGCTGAGTCACCCATCCCGAGAAGGGTCATCGTGGCAAGGGTTCTGCACGCGAGCTTCTCGTTGCATGACCCGCCTCGTTGAGCACTGGACAACCGGCGTCGCATCCCCAAGTGGTACCCCAAACTCCCCGAAACTGGTCGAATCTCAGCAAAACTATGGACAACATCCAACCCTCTAACCACATATATCACAGTAACTTAGGCGGACTCAATGGCACTCTGTGTGTATACTGCAATCAGATCATCAGTCACGGTGCCCTGGCCGTACGGTAGGTTCGCTCTGAGTTTCGGGACGTTGAAGAACTCCTGGAGAAGAGGGAAATCATCGTCCCCTTACGAGACGGCCTCCTCTACATCACCCCGATGAAGTGTTGCGGATGACCATGTTACCGTCCGAAATCGAGATCGAACTCGGGCTGGACGAGGCCGACGACGACGAGGCCATACGCCGAAAAGCCGCACGTCGGATCGGCGTGAGCCCGGCCGACCTCGTCGGGCTCACGCTCCGGAAACGGTCCATCGACGCGCGACGCGGTCGGGTCGTGTTCCGGCTCCTTCTCGAGCTGGACCCGGAGCTGCGCGACCTGGGAACGCCCCATCCCGTCGACGTGGATCGTCTCGGTCGGGTCATCGTCGTCGGAGATGGGCCCGCGGGGTTGTTCTGCGCCTACGAACTGGCGCGCCGCGGTATCGGCTGCACGGTCGTGGACCGTGGCAAAACGGTTCAGCCTCGCCGCCGCGACCTCCGGGGACTGAACCAGCGGGGTGTCGTCGACGTGGACAGCAACTATTGCTTTGGCGAGGGAGGAGCGGGCACGTACAGCGACGGCAAGCTCTACACGCGGTCCCACAAGCGCGGCGACTGCCGCGACGTGCTCGAGACGCTGGTGCTCCACGGGGCGCCCGAGTCCATCCTGACCGACGCCCGCCCTCACATCGGCAGCAACAAGCTGCCCAAAGTCGTCACCGCGATCCGGGAGCGCCTAGAGCGGCACGGCGTGACGTTCCGCTTCGAAGCCCGGGTGGTGGCGTTGCTGACCCTGGACCAGGGCGCGCGCCGTTCTGTGAGCGGGGTGCGGCTGGAGTCCGGCGAGGAGCTGGGTGCCGACGCGGTGGTGCTTGCCACCGGGCACTCGGCCCGCGACGTCTTTCACATGCTCCTCGACGCCGGCGTCTCTCTCGAGCCGAAGGCGTTCGCGCTCGGGGTTCGCATCGAGCACCCTCAGCCCCTCATCAATCGCGTCCAGTACGGCCGATCCGCCGAGCACCCGAAGCTGCCCAACGCGGCCTACAAGATGGCGTTCACCGAGTCGGGTCGGGGCGTCTTCAGCTTCTGTATGTGCCCCGGCGGCTTCATCGTCCCCGCGTCCACGAGCCCGGGCGAGCTCGTCCTCAACGGCATGAGCCTCTCCCGCCGCGACTCGCCTTACGCCAACTCGGGGCTGGTGGTCGGCATCGAAGTGGAGGATGCGCTCAAAGCCGGCTTCAGCGGGCCGCTGGCGGGCTTGGAGCTACAGCGTCGCATTGAAGAGGCGGCGTGGCAGGCGGGAGGGGGTGGCCTGCGGGCTCCGGCCACCCGAGCCACCGACTTCGTGGCCGGGCGGGCTTCGACCACCGTGCCCGCGACGAGCTACCAGCCGGGGCTGGCCGCCGGGAACGTCGGAGACGTGCTTGATCTGGTCGGAATCGGGCTCGCGGAACGGATGCGCCGCGCGCTCAACGTCTTCGACAAGCGCATGCGCGGTTACGTGAGCGAGGAAGCAGTCCTCGTCGGTGTCGAGTCGCGAACGAGCTCACCGGTGCGCGTGCCCAGAGATAAGGAGCGCCTCACGAGCCCCGATCTCGAGGGGCTCTACCCGTGCGGCGAGGGAGCGGGGTACGCGGGTGGCATCATGAGCGCCGCCATGGACGGCATTGCCGTTGCGCGTGCGCTTGCCGAGAGCGGTCGCTTCGGCGCGTCAGGCGACCGGGGCGATGTGAACGTCCACGGCTAACCGCAGGTCCCGCTCAGGCCGCAGCTCTCGTTGTGAAGCTGCTGCGGATCGAGAAGTGGCGAGTGAACCCCAATTTTTAATCCGTAGGTCGTGGGTTCGAGACCCACCCGGCGCACTGGGCCGGAAATCTAGTAGGTACCTGGGCTTCCGGCTTTTTGGTGTCGGTGCCTTGGGAGGTGAAAATGGGGCTATGGGACCCCAGGTGGGACCCCAAAAACTCGGGTTGCGTGGCGGGAACCCGGCGGATGGGAGGGGAACTTCGCGTCTCTGGGCGCAGGATCGTTAACCCGACCCCTCAAAGGCGTTTTTGCTTTGGCTATCCTTAGTCGA
>JADFSR010000090.1 GCA_022560615.1 Gemmatimonadota bacterium | reverse complement strand
CGTCGGCCGTCTTGGGCGGCGAGCGTTGGGAAGTATCGGTCGCGGTCATGCCCTTCGAAAACCGCACCGGCGATCCCGCGTTCGACAACCTCGGACGGTCGCTGGCCGACGAGGTCATCAACCGGCTCACCGCGGTGCCCGAAGTCCGTGTGATCGATACCTACACCGCGGCATCACTGATGAAGGACAGCCTCGGCACTCCGCGGCTGCTGGACACCTTGAACGTCGAGCACCTCATTCACGGCTACATCGAGGCCCGTGGCGGTGCGCTCATCGTCAACGTCTCGGAGTCGGACCTCGACGGATTCCTGTCCCTCCGCACGCAGCATCGGATCGACTTGGAGAGTCTCGACATCGCACAGGTGACCCTGGCGAACGCCGTGGCGCTGGCGTTCTTGAGAGAGGTCGGTCTCGAGGAAAGCTTCGATCCCGGAGGCTCCGTCATCGGTCCGGGAAGGAACGCGTACTTGGAGGGAAACACGGCGCTCGGGCAACGAACACCCGAAGCGATGCGAGATGCTGCCCGGTTGTTTCGCGAGGCGATCGCACTCGAGCCTCGGTCAGCGGCGGCCCTCTCGGCGCTGTCGTCCGCCTACGCGCTCGCGGTGTACTACAAGTACGATCTCGGGCTCCCCTCCTACCAGCTGGCAGCACGCTCCCTGGCCGCGGCGGATTCGGCGATCGCCGTGGGCCCGGCGGTCGCCAACGGATACTCGGCACGTGGATACATCCGCGCACTCGTGGGAATCGACCTCGACCAGGCCGAGGCCGACTTCGCGCGGGCCGAGCAGCTCGCCCCGAACGCCCCCAACGGACCGAGTTGGTCCGCGCGGATTCTGGCGGGCAAGGGACAGGTCGAAGCGGCGTTCCGGGAGGCCCGGCGGGCACGCGACCTCGACCCGCTCCAGGCCGGACGTCGAACGGCACTCGCTTCACTAGGATTTCAGCTCGGCAACTACGAGGTCGCCATCGAGGAGTCCAGAGAGGCGTATCGGCTCGAGGAGCGACTCACGCTCGCCAAGGCGTTCGAGGCGCGGGCTCTGGCCCTCACGGGTCGCGGGGCGCAATGCCTGGATCTGGACTTGGGCGTATACGCGTTGGTACGAGCCCTCTGCCTCCATTCCATCGGACGCGCGGCGGACGCACGTGCGATGGTCAGGGACACCGAGCAGCGGCTCGGCTCCACGGGCATCGGGGATGTCGACTACCTCCCCGAACTGGTGGCCCAGGACCTCGCGAGCTACTACGGCTTCGTGGGTGACGCCGAGGGAGCGGCACGCTGGGTCACGTACGCCTTCGACCTATCGCCCGCAGGTGTGGACGCACGCCTTCTCGGGTCGGCCCTGTTCGATCCGGTCCGACAGGCGCCGAGCTTCATCACCGCGCTGAACGAAGCCCAATCCCGGGCACGGGAGGAGGTCCTCAGCGCGCGCGCGCAGGTCGGTCCTCTGTAGAAGTTTCGCCGTTGCCGCCCTCCGGCTTCTCGACGCCGGACCCTTGAAGGCCCCAGGTCGGTAGGAGGTCCTGACTGAGCCACCGTCCTCCATCCGCGATCCATTCCAGCATGCGCAGCTCCCTTCGTGCTCTTCTCGTGGCGTGCATCGCCGTGCCCTCGACCGCCCACGCGCAGAGCGTCGCCGAGATCATGGCCGGAGTCCGAAGCGGCGGCAGCTGGGTCGAAGTTCCCATCACGAACGGGCGAGGCTCGATGAAGACGATGGCCATCCCGACCGGCGGCCTGACCCTGGCGGGGTGCCTGAACGTCTGGCCAGGGCATTCGGGCACTTGGGAGATCCGGGCTCACGAGAGCGTGGCGGATGGAGTGCTCGAGATCGACCTGTTGCCTGGGATCGGCGTTCGCTTCGCCCATACGTTCGGAATGCTGGCTCAGATCGACTTCGACTTCCGATGGAGCGAGCTCCGGGACACCACGCTGATGCTCTGGATCGGGCTCGAACTCGGGAGTGAGGCGAGCGAAGAGGCGTGTGAGCCGACGCAGCCGGGCAGCCAAATGTAGAAGGCTGTCGAAGAAGTACAGCGGGCCTCAACCCGCAAGCGGGTACCCGGGGGTCACGCGAGATAAGGACAGCCTTTTAGGGTTCTTCACCTGTTTGCGTACGCGGCGGCGGCAAACGGAGGGAGCGTTGGATGACGATGGGGTCGTGAGGAGGGGCGCGGAGGTATAGCGAAAACGTGGACATGATGGATCCTTGGGGGAGTCAAGGACGAACTCTTCCCCCACCAAAGGACCACACCATGTCCACGAGCCTATTGTATCATGCGTTCGGCATTCACGGCTACGTCTACCAGCGATCGGACTATATCGGGGGTGAGGTGCACCTCACCGTGGAACAGCCATCAGGTCGACTTCGATGCGCGGTGTGCAGAAGCCGACGGGTGATCCGGCGAGGGAATCGAACGCGTCGGTTCCGGGGCCTGCCGATCGGGAGGCGAGCGGTCTGGATCGTCCTGCGGGTGCCGCGCCTGGAGTGCAAAGCATGCGGGGCCGTGCGCCAGGCCGCAGTCCCGTTCGCTCCGGACCAACATCGGTACACGAAGCGGTTCGCCAGCTACGTGCTGGCTCTAGCCCGACACATGACGATGTGGGACGTGGCCCAGCACCTGGGCGTGAGCTGGAACTTGGTGAAGGCGCTCGTGAAGGAGGATCTCGAGCGCCGCTTCAGTCGACCCCGGCTCAAGGATCTACGGCTGCTGGCGATCGACGAGATCTGCATCGGGCGCGGGCATCGCTACCTGACGGTGGTGCTAGACCTGGTGACGGGCGCAGTGGTCTTCGTCGGTGAGGGCAAGGGAACCAAGGCACTCGACCCCTTCTGGAAACGACTGCGTGGATCGGGAGCTCGGATCCAGGCCGTAGCCATCGACATGTCGCAGGCCTACATCCTGGCCGTCAGGACGCACCTGCCTGAGGCCACCCTGGTCTTCGACCACTTCCATGTGGTGAAGTTGATGAACGACAAGCTCAGCGCTTTGCGACGGGAGCTGCAGCGCCAGGCGCAGGAGAAGGACAAGGAGGTACTCAAGGGCACCCGCTGGATCCTACTGAAGAACCCCAAGAATCTGGACGAGACGAGGGACGAGCAAGAACGCCTCCGCGCGGCGCTTGAGTTGAACGCGCCCCTGGCCGCGGCCTACTACCTGAAGGAGGATCTCCGTCAGCTCTGGAGTCAGCCCGACAAGCAGAGCGCCACCACCTTCCTGGTCGGCTGGATCGAACGAGCCCGCGCGACCGGCATTCGGCAACTCCGGCAGATGGCCAACACCCTGAGCCTGCACCGAACCGGTCTGCTGGCCTACTACGACGTGCCGATCAGCACCGGGCCCTTGGAGGGCACGAACAACAAGATCAAGACCCTCCAGAGACAGTCCTACGGCTTCCGTGATCCCGACTTCTTCCGACTCAAGATCTACGCCCTTCATGAAACCTGTCTCAAACTCGTCGGTTAACCTGCACGTACGCAAACAGGTGAAGAGCCGTAATGACGACGGTGTGCTTCACGTCAAGACCACCGTGGGACGGACGAGCCGGCGCCGGGATCTGGTCAGGTTGCGCGTGAATTCTAGGTTTGAAGTGGATTCTCGAGCAGGTTGCTCAGGAGACGGGCCCGGAGTTCACGCCTGATAAAACGCGGTCAGCTGTGTTGTGTCGTTTCATGTGTCGATTGGGCCGGTATTTGGGCCGATTCAAAGCGGCAGACTCCGACATTGGCAAGAGTGAATGACGGCATATCGTGCAGCCTGCCAATGGTTTAACGGTTTCTTGCCGGAATTCGGGCCGTTTTGAACCCGCTCATACAGCATGAGGTCTCACCGCGGCCTGGTTCGGAAGTACCCCGCCTTGTGAGTCAGCAGGAGGTGGGGACCGGCGGCTCACCCCGCGATACGGATTGGATGAATCTCGGGCGAGTCGCGTAAGAAGCGTCGCCAACCCACCTTCAGGCGGAAGATTACCGACATACGTCGCAGAGCATCTGTTAACCGGCATCGCCCGGGCAGGATTGCTGTCGTGAAACGTAGGACGGATGGCCGCGCGCCAAGTTCGTAGCACGAGCGGTGGGTGTTAGCGCCGTTGAATGATATCTCGCGCCGTGGTGTTGCGTGCGCTCAGAGGAGATGTGGATGGATGCGTCGATCGCGAGGGAATTCATGATCCGAGCCATCGATCAGGCTCGCGCATGTACCAGTGAGCCAGGTCGGATATCACCCAAGGTGGGTGCTGTGTTGGTACAGGGTGATGAACTCGTTGCCGAGGCGTTCCGTGGTGAGGTGGAAGCCGGTGAGCCTGCGGAACTCACCCTGCTGTAAAGGAAGCTGCCCGATCACACAGCTGCGGGCGCGACACTCTTCACGACGCTGGAACCCTGCACGTCGCGCAACGACCCGAAAATCCCGTGCGTAGAACGAATCATTGAGCGCCGCATCGCGAAGGTATATATCGGCGTGCTCGATCCGAATGACGAGGTCCGTGGAAGAGGTGAGCTGCGGCTGCGCGACGCAGGCATCCACGTGGCCCGTTTTGACTCCGAGCTCATGCCCGTCATCGACAGCGTGACGATCTCACCCGGCTCGACCTCGCGGACATACTCCGCGTCGGTGACTTTGTCGATCGCACAAGTCTCGCTGGCGACAATCCACGAGTCGCCGACTTTGCCCAGACAGAGCGGCCGATTGCCCGACGGATCGCGAACGGCTTCGATCCGATCCGGGTAGAGAATCAGCAGGCAATACGAACCGCGCAGATTGCGCAAAACCGAAGCCAGCGGATCCGGCGTCTCGGCGTGCTTCTTGTTGACCAGCATGTGCAGGATGACCTCGGTGTCGGAGGTCGTCAGGAAAATATG
>JADFSR010000089.1 GCA_022560615.1 Gemmatimonadota bacterium | reverse complement strand
AGTATCCGATAGGTGTGCCCACTCTGCTCGTACTCCGCCATGTTTCCGCCCCGGCTGGCGGGCTCGTCGTACGGGACCCCATCCGGGAAGTCCTCTGGCGGCGGCGGATTCTCGAGCGAGGGCGAGCCGATCATGGTGCACCCCGCGACGACCAAGACTCCAACGAACAACGCTAGTCGTTTAGCCCTTTCCATCCCTTCACCTCCTTGTATGCCTTCTTCACGAAGCTGCGCTGCTTCTTCGTCTTCAGACGAGCTAAATAGCCATTGACAAACCGTTTGTCATCGGTGACCTCACGAAGAATCTGTACTCCTTCGGGCGACTCGGGGATGGCGTCGTCCTCCGCCTTCAGTTCGATCTCCAGGAGCGAGAGTCCCTCCAGTGGCCCGAAGAAGCGATCGAGCTCCCAAGGACCCAGCTTCCAGCGCATTTTCTCGATCGTGCGTTCTTCCGCCGCCAGGAAGAGCGCTTGGGCGACGTCTTCCGGGATGACGGCTTCGACCTCGCTGCGACGGATGCCCTCTCCACTCTTGCAGGTGAGGACCGGGCCGCGCGGCTCCCCGAACCGAATGCGGACCGAGGGCTCGCCATTCCGGACGTAGCCCTGCCGCAGATGGTGGCCCGTACCGAGCTGGAACCAGAGCGATTCGGCCACGCGCACCAGGAAGCGCCGCTCGATCTCCCATCCCATCGGAGGCCCCTACCCTCCCGGCTTCCGACCCAGCACCGCGATGCGTCTGCGGAGGAGTGGGACCACAGGCTGGAGAATGCGCTCGGCGATGCGTAGACCCGGTAGGTGAGACTCAGCGTAGTAGGCCTTCTCGATTTCAAAGCCCGCGTTCGTCAACAAACTCTTCATGTCGGCCATCGATTTGTAGTCCACGTGGCTGATGTCCCGCTTGAGAATGATATCGTGGTTCTTCAGGACTTCCAGGATGTGGCCCCGGTGGGGTGTCCAAGTCGAGAATCTGCCCCCTGGGGCGAGGACCCGGAAGGCCTCGCGAGCCACGCTTACGGAGTCTTCGGGATACAGGTGCTCGAACAGATCGGCGGCGAGC
The DNA here is from genome assembly GCA_022560615.1 of Gemmatimonadota bacterium. Classification (NCBI taxonomy): domain Bacteria; kingdom Pseudomonadati; phylum Gemmatimonadota; species Gemmatimonadota bacterium. Next base: position 3,901 of record JADFSR010000089.1, on the reverse strand, counting down.
ACTAAGTCGTAGGCATTGGACTCGAGGCCTGTATTGCCCGCGTCCGCACAGAGAAATCGCATATTTTCGTGCGGTGAGTCTTCCAGGCGTTGTACGCAGATCTCGATCGATCGTTCGCTGAAATCGACGCCGACGACCTCCCGCACGCCCTCCGCCAGCGCGAAGCCGAACGTTCCCCATCCGCAGCCGAAGTCGGCCACCCGGTCATCGGGTCCTGGACGATGTAGGGCGAGTACCTTCGCAACGCGATACTTTTGGAACGCGCTCTCATGGTCGGTGAGATGCGCGGTCCTGCGATTCTCGAAGTAGTCGCTGGAGTCGTAGAACTCCTTGCCGATCCGAGCCTCGGCCACTAGAAGGCTGTTGAAGAAGTACAGTGGGCCTCCACCCGCAAGCGGGTACCCGGGGGTCTCGCGAGACCTGGAGTAGGAACGACGACGAGTCGTAGCTCAGCTACGGCGAGGAGGAGAGACGACCTCCAGGGCCGCGACCCCCCTGCGCCCTTCACTATGTGTGGCATGACTCTCCTGGTCGTGGGTTGCGGTGGCACGGCGCCGACCCACGCCTCCGGCGCGGGTGCCCCCCGTCGTTGAAGCTCCTTCTATGGGGCCAGCGGTCAAGACGCACGTCTACAACACGCCGTCGGCTCATGTTTTTGCCGCAGGCGTCCGCTTTCTTTCGATGGCCGGTTAGACGACCCGGGGTGGGTACGTCCGTCGGGTCCGTATCGCAGTCCGAAAGTCCTTTACAGCCGTGGCATTCTCCGCTCCAGAGCGGGAACCATCCTTCTATCTGGGGCTCGTCTTCGGCCCATCGCTTCGTTCGGCTCTCCAGGGGTGCATAACCTAGCCGTGGGGACTCGGACCTCTCGGCCCAGCCCAGTGCTTCAATGGATGCTTGCCCCTGCAACCGGTTCGCTTTCGGTTCGTCGGACCTGTCTTCTCGAACGCAGCTTGCCACCTCACGTTCGTCGTTCCTGGCCCGGTCTACTGCGTAGCTTCCAGTCTCGTTGCGTCGTACCTCTCGCCTGTGCGCCATAGCGCCAGCGTGATCGAGGCGATCTGACGCGCGATCGTCAGCTTCGCCAGGTTCGGCTTCGTGCCGCCGTCCAGCAGACTCTGATAGTGTCGGTACAGGGGTCCGTCTTCGGCCCGACCGATCACCGTCGTCGCCGCGCCCTTGAACACTCGCTTCAGCGTGCGGTTGAAGTTCCGGTTTAGGCCCCGGGTCTGCTGCACCGGTGTCTTCACCCACTGCCCGCTCGGGTTCCGCATCCAGTCCGACGAGGTCCGCATCACAATGCCCAGCCCGCAGTACGCCCAGAATCCGCTCCGGCTTCTGAACCGGTACGGTGTCACTATAACCGGCAGGAGCTCCGCGATCCGAATCGGGCCCAGTCCCGGACACGTCTTCAGCACATGCCACTGCCGATGCTTCCTTGCCTCGGCCAGCATCGTCTTCTCCGCCTTCTCGCGCAGAGCCACAAGCGCGTCGTGCTCTTCGTACAGCAGCTCGGCCAGTGTTCTCGTCGCCGCCGGTAACTCGCCCAGCCAATGTGCCCGCTCGCGCTTCGCGTACACCGACTGGCCCGCTCCGTACGCCACACCCCTCGAGCGCAGCACGCTCCTCAGACGGTTCTTCACCCGCACTGTGTCGCCCACCACGAAGCCGTAGGCCTTCGCCAGATTGCCCAACCGCCCGAACTCGCCGCGCCCCTTGTAGACCCGCGTCTTGATCGCGCCGATCCTGAGCTGCTCGGCTAGCCCTAACGCGTCTTGCTTGTCGCTCTTCGGGCCCCGGCTCTTCTTGCCGACTCCCGTCACGACCAGCTCGTCGACGTGTGGCTCCAGCACTTCGTGTAACCACTCCGACAGCGTCCCTTCTTCCATGCACAGGTGGCGACGCTTCGGGATCCCGCGCAGAACCTCGATCAACGTCGCAGCATTCGTCTCCACCACTTGCGTGCTCAGTCGTTTGCCACTCGGTCCGATGACCGCCAGCGTGCAGCTTGACGCGTGTACGTCCAGTCCGATATACCTGTCCATCGGCGTTCTCCTCTTCGGTTCGTGGGTTCTTTCCTCGCACTCTCAAGAGTGCACCCACTCCAGGGGGAGAACGCCTTTTCATCTTCGGCCTGCCTTGTCGATCGATTCGTCCGGCAGCGGACGCCAGGCCCCTATGATACCTAGCCGTAGCGACGGCTATGGCGTCGTCGCTTCGCCTAGGAGCCGGGGCCGCGGCACTGGAACGCGGTCCACTCTATTACTACCACGGGCTGCTACGTTCCCAGCGAAGACCACGCTTCCGCGCGCGCTCGATAACGGTCGAGCGCTTCGACGTCGTTGCGCTGGATCGCCTCCTGAACCAGAGCCATGTAGACCCACGAGTAATAGTTCGGGATGCCGAGAGTGGCGATGTCCGGCCAGTGATCCCATGAGTCGGGGAGGCCTTCGCGATGGACGAAGACTTCGTCGAGAAGTGTCCGCGTGCGCTCGACGTCCAACCACTCTCCGGTCACGGCCGAGTACGGGGACGCCAACAGGCGCGTGAACCCGTGGTCGCCGTCGGCTGAAAGGGGTCCGTTGTTGAGCCGGAAGGCGAGTCCTTGCCGCACGAGGTACGGCTGAACGCCCAGGGAAGTCGCGGCGTTTCCGCTCGACGCGAAGTAGATGGGACGCTCGTCGATCGACTCGATCATCAGCATCAACGCGAAGCGCTTCCAGGGGGCGAAGTACTGTCCACCCGAGAGCCGTGCCTCGATGTTGCCGATTCGAATCGTGACGGCCTCGTCGATGGGGGCATACGTCCCCGCCGCCTCCTCGATCTGTTCGTCCGTCAACGAAAGGATCGATTTAGTCGGCTTGTCCATTGTGTCGACCAAGATCGGAATCTTGTCTCCGGCCTGATCTGCCGAGAGCACGTATGCGGCGGCGGTGTTCTCCGCGGTGTACGGCCGCTGGCACTGCACGACGGTCCAGTCGGTGGACGGGTCGACTCCGTCCTTGCAGGGTTCGGTCAGGTGCTTGAGCTGTTTCGTGTACCAGTCGGTGTTCAGGTACGACGTCACGATGACGGTGACATCCCGCCGGATGCCTTCTACCTCCTGCAGGTACCAGAGCGGGAAGGTGTCGTTGTCGCCGTTGGTGAAGAGTATGGAATAGGGCTCGACGCTCATGAGGAGATTGTAGGCCCAGTCGCGCGCAGAGTAGTCGTAGGAGCGGGTGGCCCATCCCCAGTTGAGGGCCAGAGGAATCAGCGCCAAAGCGAGCACCGGGCTCGCCTTGCGCAGCGTCGTACGGGCTTCGAACGCAACCTCTTTCCAAAGCGTAGCGATGCCCATGCCTGCCCACAGCCCCCACACGGAGAAGCTCACCACGAAGAAATAGTCCCGCTCTCTCACTTCGTGGAGCGCACGGTCCGGGACCGGACTCTGGAGCGAGTACCCGTACTTGAAGTTCAGGTAGTAGACCAACGCCGCAGAGAGCGTGGCGAGGAGCGTCGCGAAGTAAACGAAGCTCGCGCGGTCGCGCCGGGCGTGCTCAATCGCGCCCCAGACACCGAGGCCCGTGAAGAGCATCGTGAACGGAAGGCGCAGGTTCGCGAAGACGGTCGTCGTTCCGTCGAGCGAGCGTGCCCACTGCCAGTCGAAGTACTGTAGGTAGTTGGCGAGCTGGGAAGACAGCGGAGCGAGGCGAGGCAGCATCGCAGGCTTGTCGTACTGGCTGCGGTTGAGCGCTTCCGCCAGAGCGGCGCAACCCGCCTTGCCGTAGGTGACGACCGCGGCCAGCGCTGAGCCGATATCGGGGCACGTCGGAGCCGCCTCGTTGATGACCGGGTCCAGTCCGGCGCGAATCGGCAAGAAGAGGTGGATCGAGAGCCCGAGAATGACTACTGCGCTGCC
>JADFSR010000088.1 GCA_022560615.1 Gemmatimonadota bacterium | reverse complement strand
CCTAGGAGCCCGTGGTAATAATCAACCGGACTGTGCTCGGCACTTGATATAGCGCATAAGATGCGTTATGTTACCCTATGGCTATGGGAAAGCGTAGGAAACGAGAACGGCAGGAGGAACTCTGGATCGCGTCGGACGCGATCGTGGAGGCACCGGGACACGCGTTCTATGAGCGACTGAACGAGTTGCTCGCACGGCACGGGTTCGATCGAGCGGTCGAGCATCTGTGCGGGCGTTTCTATAGGGGTGTTCGCGGGCGACCGAGCATGGCGCCGGGCGTGTATTTCCGGATGTTGTTGATCGGGTATTTCGAGGGACTGGATTCGGAGCGGGCGATCGCGTGGCGCGTGGCGGACTCGCTGAGCTTGAGGAAGTTCCTCGGCTACGGTCTGGACGAGAGGACGCCGGACCATTCGACGATCTCGCGGACGCGGCGCCTGTATTGGCTTTCGACGCACCGGGCGGTATTCCGGTGGGTGCTGAAGGTGTTGGTGGACGAGGGCCTGCTTCGAGGCAAGACGATCTCGATCGACGCGACGACTCTGGAGGCGAACGCCGCGCTACGGTCGATCGTGCGTCGGGACACGGGAGCGGAGTACGAGGAGTACCTTCGGCGGTTGGCCGAGGAGGCGGGTCTGGAGAGCCCGACACGGGAGGAGCTGGCTCGGTTCGACCGGAAGCGGAAGAAGAAGATGTCGAACCAGGAATGGACGCATCCACAGGATCCCGATGCGCGGATCACGAAGATGAAGGACGGGCGTACACATCTGGCGCACAAGGCAGAGCACGCGGTGGATCTCGACACCGGGGCGCTCATGGCGGTGACGCTGCAGCCGGCCGACGTGGGAGACACGACGACGATCTTCGAGACGCTGGAGGAAGCGCAGGCCGCGGCTGAAGAGCTGGGCATGGAGCCGATCAGGGAGGTGGTCGCGGACAAGGGCTATCACGGCAACGACGTGATGGTGCGGTTGGCCACGCAGGATGGGGTGAGGAGCTACGTGTCCGAGCCGGATCGAGGGCGCCGATGTTGGAAGGGCAAGCGAGAGCAGCAGCAGCGGGTGTACGCGAATCGCCGGCGGCTGCGGGGGAACCGTGGCAAGCGACTCCAGAAGAAGCGAGCCGAGTTGATCGAGCGCAGCTTCGCGCACACCTACGAGACGGGAGGCATGAGGCGCCTCTTCTTACGAGGCCGCGATAATGCCCTGAAGCGGCTGCTCGTGCACGACGCTGGCTTCAACCTCTCGCTGCTCCTGCGGACGGCACTCGGCGTCGGTACGCCACGCCAGGCAAGCAAACGGCTCTCGGACACTCTCTTTGCCCTCTTTTCTCGGCTCTCGAGCGCCCACACAGTCGCGATTACGCCCCTCAGACTATTTCGCGCTTCTATCGCCAGTCGCTTGGCGCCATCCGCTCCGATTCTTTCCGTCCCGTCCGTAGCTCGAATAAGCGCTTTCTGCCACGGGCTCCTAGGGCGAACAGCACGCTCACGATGATCACGCTCACGAAGCCCATGCTCCTGAAGGGCTGGCGCTCAACGTCGGCGCGGAGACGCCTACCAGCCGCACGTCATCCGCAGTCGGAGGTGACCACGACGCCTTTGGCCTGCAACAGAGCCACGTCCGTGCAACTCACGCTCGTGGACTGGAGCAGCACCGAACGCCCCGCGCCTAGACCTGCGTTGGCGATCAGAGGTTGAATGTCCGTGAGCGCTGGGTTGTCTTGCAGGTTGAGGACCGTCAGGCTCGTGAGCCCGCTGAGCGCGTTAATGTCGCTGATAGAGTCGTTGCGGAGGCCGAGGACCGTCAGGCTCGTGTGCCCGCTGAGCGCGCTGATGTCGGTGATCGGGTTCGAGCTGATGTAGAGTTGCCTAAGGCTCGTGAGCGCTCTCAGCGCACTGATATCCAAGATCGAGTTCGAGGCGAGGTTGAGGAATGTCAGGCCCGTGAGCGCACTAAGGGCGCTGATGTCGCTGATCGAGTTGCCGTCGAGGTGGAGGGTCGTCAGGCTTGTCAGCCCGCTCAGTGCGCTGATGTCGGTGATCGCAGCGTTTTGGAGGCGGAGTTCCGTCAGGGTGGTGAGCTCGCTCAACGCGCTGATGTCGGTGATCGAGTTGGTGTAGAGGTCGAGGATCGTTAGGCCCGTGAGATTCTGCATCCCCACCAGGCTTTCGATCCCGGCCCGAGGAGCAGTCAGTCCCGTCAGCCCAGCGACCAGATCGCAAGTGAGATCATCCTGGTCACTTATTGAGAGCGCAGCCCGGAGCCGGACCTCAAGGTTCGCATCCTCGAACGTCGCGATGGTCTCGTCGGGCTGGTCGCTGCAAAGCTCGTTGGGCCGAAGGACCTGCGCTTCGCCCGCAGACGGACTGGCGAGGACGAGCGTCAGGAGAAGGACCGAGGTGACACCAACGCTCTTCATCTCATTTCGCTCCTCGACACGGAAGGTCAGACAACCGTCGCCATCCCGCCCTCACCCAGTTCACGCTCGATGCGGTAGCGGCCTTCTAGGGCTGCGTTCAGGCGGGTGATACTCATGCTCCCAAGATGCGGCGCAGGTCAGGAGAGCGCGAGACGGCGGCGCCGGATGGAGAGCCGTTCGCGATGCCCTACTCGAACGTGAGACGCTGACGGGCGACGAGGTGCGCAGCGATCCTCGAAGACACTGCCGAAACTCCTGGACCCTCGTGGTCTCCATCGAAGGCGAGAGCTTGAATCAGGCGCTAGCCCGGCGGGCCGATGCCTCCGAAGGCGCTCACGACCGCGAACAACACCACGATGAAGGCTGCGGACAAGGCTACCATGACTGGGGCGGACAACAGGGGGAGGAGATCCCCTGGGAGGTTCGACGGGTTGATCGGCGCATCCTCGGGTTCCATCCATGCTACGCGCACGGTCCCGTCGAACTGCGCCGGACGGCGAGTGATGTTGCGAGCGCCCCGGCGATGCAGTTCTGCGAGGACCATGGGAAGGTCGCGCCGCAGGGTTCTTATCTGACCCATACGCTGACTCTCCACACCCGAGATGTGCGAGGTGATGCCCTGCAAACGAGCAAGGACTCCCCGCGCCCGGAGGCGGCACGCGATTGCTCGCCGTGGTGCCACGTAGGCCGGGACCCGTAGCCAATCATAAGACACGATGGCCGACCGGCGAAAGCCACGCAGGCGCCGTGGCCAACGGTACTACGTCCCCCGCAAACGGTCAGCCGCCCCCGGCCTCGACGTTCTTGAGCTGCACGACGATCACTTCAATGGGCTCGCTGCCCTTGTTCACATCTCCGTGCAGCTCACCCTCGGGGTCGATGTCGAGCCAATACGCGCTCCCGGTCTCCCATACCATGTCGCGCTCGTCACCGGCCTCGTTGACGAGGGTCAACGTTCCGCCCTTCACCGCGATAATCGCGCGGGGGTTGTCGTGGCGATGCATGCTGAGAGGCTGATTAGGCAGAATGATGGTCTTCCACACCTCGACATGCTCGTTCTCGAACTGGGGAACGCGGCGCGTCACCTCTTGCCCGGTGGCCTGCTCCTCGACGGCGGGCTGGCCGCACGCGGTGAGACTCGCGGTCAGCGCGATCCCGGCGACGATGGCTCTCATCTCGAATCTCCGATCTCGGATGGCGCCCTCACCGGAAGGAGGTCCGGCGAGTACGTCGGGATATTCTGCGCCGTACTGAGCCGGAAGGCGAGCCCTCGGTCCCAGACAGGCGGATCGAGGCCGAAGCCACTGACAACACCAACGGCAGCCCCAGCGCGAACAGCGCGCTCACGATGATCACGCTCACGAAGCCCATCGAGCGGACGAATGCCCGCCATTGATGCGTATCTGCGATCTCCCACTACGTGATCTGACGTATGATGCCGCAAACCGAATCGAGCGCATCTTCCTGGTTGACACTCGATGTGTGCCACACCCAGGAGGACTTCACGATGATGCCCAGAGTCTTTCTTTGGCCGGCGGTGGTCTTGTGGGAAGGACCTCCCAGACGACAACGAATTTGCGCGACGCTCCTTCTGGCCCTGGCAATGTCGCCCATCTATGCAGGTGGTCAGGTGGCGACGGGTGAAGCGTCATTGAGCGCGGACGCCCGTCCGTCTCGTGTGAGGGTCCTAGGGGGGAGCTTCCTGGGTGGCTTGGCCTTTTCAGGTGGAGTAGGCCTCGCGGTGTTTGCAGCCACAGGCGGTACGACCGATTGCTATGAAGGCGGGTGCCTCACGCTTAGTTTCGCCGCCCTGGCCTGGCCGGTAGGATCAGTCTGGGGCGCGGGGCGAGTCATGGGGAACGCGGGATTTCGGACTAGTTTCGTTAGGCTCACGGCGGTGTCAGTGCTGGGCACGGGACTCGCCATACTCTCGATGTTCGCCGTCGATCAGGCCCCCATAGGCGACCACGGTCCGCCAGATGCCGCTTATGTCATCGCCGGGTTAGATCGCGCGGTACTACGAGCGAATCGCCGGCGGATCTGAGCGCGGAGGAGGTCCGCGAGTACCTGCGGTACCTGAAGGATGATCGGGAGGTATCGCGTTCGGCGTTCGTGCAGGTGATCGCTGCGCTGCGGTTCCTCTACCGGTTCACGCTTGGACGGCCGGAGATGGTACCGAAGATGCCGTAGCGGCTCAGTCCAACTGAATCGTTTCCACACTCTCAGGTCCCTCGCTTCGCCACCTACACGCGCGTAGAGTGTGGAAACAATCCTTATTTGTTAGACTGCGACGGTCGGCGGAATTGATGGGCGAGGAGGCCAAAGGGTGACACGGTTTGAGTTCATCACGGTCCTACTGTACATGTCGTACGTCCCATGGCCTCCGCGTTGACCGGGCGGGCGCGGACCCGGCTCCGACGGATGAGGCGCGCGCTGGTTCGACTCGGCAAGATCGTGACCGTGGCCGTCGCGCTCGGGATCGCAGCCCAGTGCGCGATCCGGTACGTCGTCTTCCGGGCCGAGCTCCCGCCGGACTCCCGCGTCGGTGCCCGATTGTCCGCAGCCGGCGACGCG
>JADFSR010000087.1 GCA_022560615.1 Gemmatimonadota bacterium | reverse complement strand
GCGGAAGGTCACGGCCTCGTCGTCCACGTGGAGCAGGCGATGATTGGAGATCGCGATGCGGTGGGTGTAGCGGGCCAGATACTTGAGCACGCGCTCGGGACCATCGAACGGTGGCTTGGCGTAGACGTGGGCCTACCCCGAATTGGTGGACAGGTAAGTACTTGTGTTTTGTAGCTGTTCCCGAGACCCCTGGGAGTCAAGAGCTTCCCGTGCGCCGAAGGCGCTTGGGAGTGGAAGTCGGCTCGACCCGCTGAAGCTTGCTGTACCCCCGCGAGCCTGACAAGCCACACTGCATCGTGCGTGGTTCTCCTCGAAGTTCATGGGCGATTGGTAGCCGAGAGCTGAGTGCCGCCGGCGCGGATTGTACCAGCCTTCGATGTAGCGGAAGGTGGCCATCCTCGCGTCGACCTGGGTCTTGAACCGATACCGGTCCAGGAGCTCACATTCGAGCGTCGAAAAAAATGATTCGACCATGGCATTGTCGAAACAGTCGCCGACAGAGCCCATCGACGGCCGTACACCCGCCTCCTTGCAGCGCCTCCCGAACGCGATGGACGTGTACTGGGTGAATTCAAGCGGTTGTCGCAACACCTTAGCAAGCAGGAGGAGTTGCGATGGATGGTTACAAGCGCCGGAGGTCGGATCGAGCATTACGTCCGCCTATGCGGTCACCAGGTCGTCCGCCGGTGGGACACCGCAAGCATCGGCGGAGGTTCTGGGGGGAAGTCGCTCGTGGTCTGTCGAGCGAGGAGGCAGCCGTGGCAGCTGGCGTGTCCCCCGCTGTCGGGACGCGCTGGTTTCGCCAATGTGGTGGCATGCCACCTTTCAATCTTCGTCCTCTGTCGGGGCGCTACCTATCGTTCGTCGAGCGAGAAGAGATCGCCATTCTTCAAGCCCGCGGTTGCGGTGTGCGTGAGATCTCCCGGCAGTTAGGACGCTCACCGTCGACGATCTCGCGAGAACTGCGGCGGAACGCGGCTACACGAGGTGGAAATCTCGAGTACAGGGCCACGACCGCCCAATGGCACGCCGATCGGCGTGCGAAGCGTCCGAAAGTTGCCAAGCTCGCTGCGAACGGTGAACTGCGGCAGTATGTGCAGGATCGCCTCGGAGGCCTGATCGTCGGTGCGGACGGAGCGGCCGTGCCGGGCCCGGATGTGGGCTGGACAGGGCGACGGCATGGTCGCCGACGAGACCGACGCTGGGCGGCCTCGTGGAGTCCTGAGCAGATCGCCAACAGGCTACGGGTCGACTTCCCCGATGATGAGTCCATGCGCATATCGCACGAAGCCATTTACCAGGCGCTCTACGTTCAGGGACGCGGTGCGCTTCGACGGGAGCTGACTGCGTGCCTTAGGACCGGGCGTGCGCTACGGGTGCCGCGAGCTCGCACCCGCGGACGGGGCAAGACGTTCGTTCACCCCGAGGTCATGATCAGCGAGCGACCGGCCGAAGCAGACGACCGCGCTGTTCCCGGGCACTGGGAAGGCGACCTCATCCTAGGGCTGGGCAGCTCCGCGATAGGGACGCTCGTTGAGCGGACGTCCCGCTTCACGATGCTGCTTCACCTTCCGCGCCTCGAGGGACATGACAAGCCCAGGGCCAAGAACGGTCCAGCGCTGGCTGGACACGGTGCCGAAGCCGTCCGGGCCGCGATCGCTTCGTCGATCATGACCCTGCCCGACCAACTCCGCCGGTCTCTGACATGGGACCAGGGAGCAGAGATGGCTCAGCACGAACAGCTTCGCATCGACACCGGGCTGGCCGTCTACTTCTGCGACCCACGCAGTCCGTGGCAGCGCGGCACGAACGAGAACACGAACGGCTTGTTGAGACAGTACTTCCCCAAAGGCACTGACCTCAGCACGCATACGGCTGACGATCTCGCCACCGTCGCGGCCGCGCTCAACAGCCGCCCTCGTAAGACCCTCTATTGGAGAACCCCGGCGGAAACCCTGGGAGCCCTCTTACAACAACTGAACCTGACCTAGCGCTGACTGCTCCACCGTTCCGGTGGAGTTCCTCCGCGACCTTCGGTCGCTTCTGACGCCCCAGGGTTGGGGGACATAAAGAATCCCACTACTGCCTGGACCCGGCCGCTCTGGCCAGTCTATTGTCTAGTGAGATCAGAGGACTAGAGAGCTTACGTCACTGTACTGTTGCGACGACCCCTTGAACCCAGACTGGCTGCCCTGGTCCGAATGATGAATCACAGCCTCGGGCCTGCGCTGCCAGAGCGCCATGTCGAACGCGTCGAGCACCAGTTCCGTCCTGAGGTGCGTGGCCATCGCCCAGCCCACGATCCGACGGCTCCACACGTCCAGGACCACGGCGAGGTAGAGGAATCCCACCCACGTCGCGATGTACGTGATGTCCGCCACCCAGAGCTGGTCTGGGCCCGTCGCCGTGAAGTCCCGATCCACTAGGTCCGGCGCCGGTCGTGTGTCCTCATCGCGAACAGTCGTTGTCGTCCACTTGCGCGGACTCACGCCCCGCATGCCCGCCGCGCACATCACACGAGCCACCCGATTCAGGCTCGCGCCGTCGTTCTCGGCCTCGAGATCCGCATGGATCCTCGGCGAACCGTACGTCCCGTCGCTCTCCTTGTGGAACTGCTCGATTTTCTTCAGCAGCACAGCGTTCGCCCTCGATCGCTCCGAAGGCCCCCGCTTGAGCCACGCGTAGTACCCGCTGGAGGAAACTTCCAGCACGCGACACATCACGCGCACAGGGTACAGCGCCCGGTGATCGCTCACGAATCGGAACCCCTCGAGGGGATCGATCCGGTCTCCCGTGCGAACCAGGCCGTTGCTTTTGCCAAGATCTCCCGCTCCATCTTCACCTGACGGAGCTCACGCCGTAGCCGACGCAGCTCCTCTCGCTCCGGCGTCGTCAGCCCGTCGCTGCGCCGGCCCTCGTCCCGGTCCGCCTGCTGTGCCCAGATCCGGATCGCGTTTGCCGACGGCTCGAACTCCTTCGCCAAGCTCTCCGGGCTCCGCCCCGCTCGCACAAGCTCGACCATCCGGCGCCGAAACTCCGGTGCATATGCCTTCCTCGTTCGTCCCATCGTGACACCTCCTTTCCGCAATCTCGTAGGTGTCCACCAGCTCGGGGCTATGCGGAGTCCGGGACTATGCGGAGTCCGGGGGACGGTGTTGTGCCAAGTGGTTTTTAAATAAGCGGTTATAGCTTCTGACCCCTGGTCGCTAGTCCGCATAGTCCGGATGCTCAGTCCGACCTGTTGGCCGGGGAAAGCACATTCCATGGCACACCACGATTTGTGAACACTCGACGCCTTGATCGAGGTGTAGAAGCAGCACCAGCGACGCACGCGCGGACTGCGCGAGCAGACTCTGCACCGCTACGAACGCCTCGCGCGGCTGTTCGTCCATGCGGCCCTCGGAGACGACGCGCTCGACCCGACCCACTTCAGGCCCCACGACGTAGTAGCGTTTGTCGCCTCGTTACGGGGCCGGTACTCTCCTGCTTCGATGAAGTTCGTCCGTACGGCTCTACGGTCGTTTTTCCGATTCCTGCGGGCGGAGGGACTTTGTGATGAGCCACTCGAGGCCGCGACCCCAGCCGTCGCGCATTGGCGGCTATCGTCGCTCCCTCGATACCTGAGCGACGAACAGCTCAAGCAGGTGCTCTCGTCGTTCGACGTCGCCACGCCGTGGGGGCACAGGGACCGAGCGATCGTGTTGTGCCTCTCGACCTTGGGACTGCGGCCCGGTGAGGTGGCTGGCCTCCGCCTCGAGGACATTGACTGGCGCGGCGGCACCATCGAGCTGCGTGCCCGAAAGAATGGCCGGGCGGCCGTCCTACCGCTTCCTCGTGAGGCTGGCTGCGCGATCGTCACCTACTTGCGCGAGGAGCGCCCGACGACCGACGAGCGGCGTGTGTTCGTACAGCACCACGGATCCCGTCGTGGTGAACCGATCTCGAGCACTGCGGTTACAGGCGTTGCGGTGCGTGCGCTCCGGCGCGGGGGAGTCGAAGCGCCCTTCGGCGGCGCGTACGTCTTCAGACACACCGTCGCGAGTCGCTTGGTGCGTCGAGGGGCCAGCCTCAAAGAAGTCGCCGACTTCCTGGGACACCGTTGCCTCGACACCACGGCGATCTACGCCAAGCTCGATCTGTCGGCACTCCGCGAGGTGGCTCTGCCCTGGCCGGAGGTGATCCGATGACGCCCCCGAGCTTCCTCGATCAGGTCGAGGACTACCTTTCCTTTCGACGCGGGCTGGGCTTCGAACTCAAGTCGCCAGGACTGCTGCTGCTCAACTTCGCTCGGTATGCGGACTGCGTCGGACGCGACGGCCACGTGACGACCGAGCTCGCGGTGCAATGGGCGCTGGCCACCAGTTCGAGCGACCCGGCCGCGCCCACGCGACGTCTGTCGGCCGTTCGACGGTTCGCGCAATATCGGGCGGTGTTCGACCCTGGCACTGAGGTTCCGCCCGCTGGACTCCTGGGCCACCGTCCGCGCCGCAAACAGCCCCACATCTACAGCGCTGCGGAGATCGCCTTACTCTTGAGGCAGGCCAGTCTGCTGTGGCCTCGAGGGGGGCTTCGTCCCAAGACCTACGTCGCGTTCTTCTCGCTGCTGTTCTCGACAGGACTGCGGCTCGGCGAGGCCTGCCGCCTCATGCCTGGCGACGTGAACCTGACCGACGGCGTCCTGACGATACGCGAGAGCAAGTTCCGCAAGTCACGCCTGGTTCCACTCCACCCGACTGCGACCGAGGCGCTCATCTGCTACGCCGATCACCGCAACGCTCCCCGAACGCGGTCGGGACACTTTTTCCGTACCGATCATGCGCCAGCGCTCAAGCGCAACACCGTCCAGCGAACCTTCAGCCGGATTAGAGTTCGCCTGGGTTGGACTGCCCAGGGGCGCGCTCGCCGACCGCGCATTCACGACGCACGGCACACGTTTGCCGTGCGTCGGCTCCTACGCTGGTACGAGGAAGGCGTTGATGTCGATCGCAAGATCCTGGCACTGGCCACCTACCTCGGCCACGCCAAGCCCACCGACACGTACTGGTCTCTCTCCCCTGTCCCCGAGCTGA
>JADFSR010000086.1 GCA_022560615.1 Gemmatimonadota bacterium | reverse complement strand
CGTTGACGCCGATCCCGGCTTGTATCTGAATTCAAGGACAGCTCCGGAGATGTTGACGACGACCCCATCTTCGTCCTTGAACGTCACCCGGTGTTCAGTCCGATCGTTCTCGAAAAGGTTGTCGGGCATTGGTTCCCTTTTCCCTAGGTAACGGGTCTGACTTCGTCTTCCCTCAACTCAGTAGTCTGTACGGTGATAGCCTCAATCTGGGTGGTCTGGGCATCGTCTGATTTCGCCTGGTTCGATGATACATCATCCAGTTCAAGGAGCGTAGTGATGACAGAATCAAATTCGGTTTGGATCGTGAAAACGTCGCTCTGGAAAAGAACCCTCGCCAGGATTTCTATGAGAAGATCAACGTCGGTCCCGGTCAGCGTGTAGGATCCGACATCCACCCGCAGGATGCGGTCGAGAAGGATATCGAGAGCCGTTCCCGTGACGGTATAGCTCCCTCCGTCCACTGGCAGATTGAACCGGAAAGTCAGGTCATCGAGGACCTCGATGCCGGAAATCCCCGTTGCGTCGCCTGCCACGAGCCCTATCCGGCAATGAAGAGCGATTTAGCAACCGATTCTGCTGATGATATCTCGTTGCAAAAAAAGCGATTTGAAAAAGTAAAACGAGTCCATGTGCTGCGTGCCGCAAGCGGCCTCGATTTTTATCTGGAAACCAATCATCAGTTTGTGAAGAATTTTGCGGAACCAGCAGTCGATTATTTTGGTGAGCGGTTGCGGGTCATTCATCTGCAGCGCGATCCGGTGAGCGTGGCGGACCCCGCCGACTTCCGCCACTCGCGAGGAGCGACGGTCGACCTCCCACAGATGTGGGCACTCCCTCAGCGGCCGCGCCGGCCCCTCGCAGCCTCCACGTCCTCCATCCTCCACAACTCCAGCAGAGCCCGGTTCGTCTCCTTCGAGAGAGTCGACGCCGGAGTCCGCTCCTCTTCCAATGCCTTCAACACCTCTTCTTGCGTCTTGTGCGTCGAGTACCCGACTGCGCCGCCGATGCCTCCGCTGATTAGAACGCCCAATGCGAGCACCCAGAGAAGTCGACGCCGTCGATGCCACTCACGGCGCCGGCTAGCCGGAAGTTACCCCCTCCAGACCGACTTCTCGGTCACGTAAGGTCCAGTGTGAAGGGTAGTTACGGGCGTTTCATGTGCTGCAATATGTTCCCATGTAACTGGATCAGTTACTGTTGTGGTGTAGCCTGATATATATTATACTGTTGGCATGTTCATCGACATCGTGCCCAACCGCAACTCGCCACCCGCCGTACTGTTGCGTGAGGGCTGGCGTGAGGGCAAGCGAGTTCGCAAGCGTACGCTGGCCAACCTGTCCTCGTTGCCGATGGATCAGATCGAGCTACTGAGGCGGGTGCTACGTGGCGAAGCCCTGGTCCCCTATGACGAAGCCTTCCAGATCCTGCGTGCCCGACCCCACGGCCATGTGGCGGCAGTGCTGGGAACGATGCGCAAGCTGGGCATCGCCGAGCTCCTGGCGAACCGCTCGTGTCGGGAGCGCGATCTTGCGCTGGCCATGATCGCGGCCCGGGTACTCGAGCCGTGCTCGAAGCTGGCGACGGCACGGAGCCTGGGCTCCGACACGCTGTCGAGTTCCCTGGGTGAGGTACTGGGCGTCGAGGAAGCCGATGCCGACGAGCTGTACAGGGCTCTGGACTGGCTGGGCCGAGGACAGCGTCGCATCGAAAGGAAGCTGGCGAAGCGTCATCTCGACGAGGGTCAGCTCGTCTTGTGGGACGTGACGGCGATTTCGTTCGAGAGTCGGACATGTGCGCTGGCGGCGTACGGTCGATCGAAGCGTGGCACGAGTGAGCGCCAGCTGCTCTTCGGGCTACTCATGACAGGTGAGGGTGTGCCGGTGTCGGTCGAGGTGTTTGCAGGCAACACGGGTGATCCGGCCACGGTATCCTCGGTGGTCGAGCGTATACGAGACACGTTCGGCCTGAAGCGTGTGGTGGTGGTGGGGGATCGGGGCATGTTGACGGAGATGCGCATCGAGGAGGATCTACGGCCCCATGCGCTGGACTGGATCACGTCGCTGCGTGCGCCGACGATCAGGAAGTTGTGGCGCGACGGACCACTGCAACTCTCGCTCTTCGACGATCAGGATCTGGCCGAGATCACGTCGCCCGACTTTCCCGGTGAGCGACTGGTGGCGTGCAAGAACCCGCTGCTGGCTGAGGACCGAGCGAGAACACGCCAGGAGCTCCTGGCCCATACGGAGTCGAAGCTCCAGATCGTGGCGGATGCGACGCTGCGCGAGACGCGACCGCTACGGGGTAAGGACCAGATCGGGGTGCGGGTGGGACGTGTGCTCGCCCTGTCGAAGGTTGCCAAGCACTTCCGCTACGAGATCACCGAGGACGCCTTCACGTTCGAGCGTGACGACGTCTCGATCGGCGAAGAGGCGGCACTCGACGGGATCTACGTGCTGCGCACCAGCCTCAGCGCCGAGCGCATGGGAAGCGAGGACGTGGTGCGGGCCTACAAGAGCCTCTCACGCGTCGAGCGTGCGTTTCGTGTCTGTAAGGACTTCGCACTCGAGGTCGAGCCGATCCGTCACCGCCGCGAGGACCGCGTGCGGGCTCACGTCTTTCTTTGCATGCTCGCCTACTATGTGCGCCTGCATATGGAACAAGCGCTCGCCCCGATCCTCTTCACCGACCACGACCCTGAGGGCGCGCAGGCGTCGAAGCCCTCCATCGTAGCTCCGGCTGTCCGCTCACCGGCCGCCTTGCGTAAGGCACGACGCAAGCGCACCGACGATGGCTTGCCTGTCCACAGCTTCCGATCGCTCATGCAGGATCTCGCCACGCTCACCAAGAATACCGTGCGCTTGGGCGACACCGCCGTCGTCTTCACACAGTACGCCCAGCCCACCGTGCTACAGGAGCGAGCCTTCCACCTTCTCGACGTCTCCTACCGCGCGTAGCGACACTTTGTACCCAGTACGCCGTACCTAGGGATCTGCCAAATACCCTGCTACGGCCTCGTGAATCTCTGTTTTTGGCTACGGAACTTCCGACTAACGTCCGGCGTCGTCCCGACAGGGACTTCAGTCGGCACCCGACAGATTCCCGGCGGCATGCCGGTTTACTTGCTGTGGAGTAAACCATGCCACGTCCGCCGATTCGCGGGAGCCTTCGATGAAGCGCACTAATCTGTGTCTGTCCATCATCCCCCTAGCTGCCGCAGCGGTCCTCGTGACGCCAGCCGCCGGTCAGGACACGCCGCTCGAGCTCTCCGGAGAGCTTCGGGTGCGAAGCCAGGGGGAGCGTGGAATCGTCGGCACGCGCGCCGAGGGAGCTACGCTGCTGCGCACCCGCTTGCGGCTCCACGCTCCTGTCACACCGTACGCGAGCGTTGTCATCCAATTCCAGGACTCGCGGGTCTTCGGAGAGGAGTCCAATACGCTGACCGACGGGTCGGCGAACCAGATGGACCTCCATCAAGCGTACCTACGGTTGACGGCCTCCGTGCTCGGCCTTTCGGGGACGGTGACAGCCGGCCGTCAGGAAGTAGTCCTCGGGAGCGAGCGACTCGTCGGCGCGGTGGGCTGGTCGAACACCGGCCGCTCGTTCGATACCTTGAGGCTATTCCTCGAGCCTGAAGAGGATTGATGGGTGCTATCCGCGCTCGCCGCCACAATCGTAGAGAGGGGGCGCATGGCCCCCGAGCCCGACCCGTCTGCAGCGCCGGGCCTCGGAGACCACACACTGCTTGGTGTCTCCTTGGACGCGGGGTCGCTTCAGGGACTCCTCTTGCACGACCTCAATGCGGCGTATCGGGACGCGGAGGACGTAGATCGCACCACGATCAGCGGCCAGTGGGAGGGTGCCGTGGGTTGGGGACCACGCTACGCCCTCGAGGGCGCGTACCAGTTCGGCACCCAGCTTCGCGCGACGAGCTCCGAAGACATCGGTGCATGGTTTGTGGGGGGCCGCCTGGGCTGGATCCGGACGTTGGGGCCGCTGGAGTCCATCGAGCTCGGAGTGGACTGGCTGTCCGGTGATGACGATCCATCCGACGGTCGCTACAGCGCGTTCAATACGCTCTACGCGACCAATCACAAGTTTTACGGATTCATGGATCTCTTTCTCGATCCAGCGGCACAGACGAATGATCGGGGGCTCATCGACGGCCTAGTCACCCTCACGTTGCAGCGTGACCCGCTTCCGCTACGGGCGACCGTGCATCGTTTCTGGCTCGCCTCAAGCGATGGCGTGGATCAGAGCGAGATCGGCTGGGAGTTCGATCTCACCGTTCCCTTCGAGGTTGGGGACGCCGGGACCGCACTGGTGGGCTACAGCGCGTTCCCGGCGGGTGGCGGAGCCCAAGAGGCCAATCTCGGATACTCAGGAAGCTACCGGCATTGGGCCTTCGCCCAGCTCGGTATCAGCTTCTGATGCCTCTCCGTACGCTCACTCTCTGCTTCCGACTGCATCTCGGCCCTTCAAGCCTTGTGGTCCTCGCCGTGGGAGATTTCCCCACACGAAGCAACGGGGGATTCCCGAGATCGCGACATGCCTTCGTTCGCTACCCTTGAGAGAGTAGTAACGACATGCGGCCACGGCTTGATCCTGCTCATCGGCGAGTCAGCACTGCTCAGACTCGGGGAGCGGAAGCGATCGTGTCGCCACGAAAGGAGGATACTCGCATGAGAAGTGTACACCGACATGGCCTGTTCATGCTCTCAATGGCCGGCTTCGCGATGGTCCTGGCACCGGGGGTAGCTGGACAGGAAGCTGGCAACGGTCCGGTGAAGAGCGATCCAGAGCTGGATCAGCTGCATGACGAGGCCATGGCCGTAGCGTACAGCTCGGCCAAAGGGGACTTGGAAAGGGCGACCTGGATGCACGGCTTCGTCGCCTACCGCCGGCAACATGACGATGTCCGGCGCTTCGAGTGCCTGCGCATACAGGCCGAGCTCCTTCGTGCCATCGGCTACCTCGAGGGAGCCAGGCTGTACCTGGAGGAGGCAGCTCGGCACGCCGAGGCTACGAGTGATCCATACGACGCAGCAATGACCTATATCGACGCTGCGCTCCTGGCCCAGGAGGCCGGAGA
>JADFSR010000085.1 GCA_022560615.1 Gemmatimonadota bacterium | reverse complement strand
TGTGCCCCCACGCCAGCTTCAGCGCTTTACCGCGGCACCGGACGTGGGAAACGGCCCGCGAGGCCCCGGTAACCACTATATCTTGGGGTCGGTGGACGTAAGGCAATACCCCCTATGTGTCAAATAAGAGCTACGGATACGAGCAAAGAGATTCTCCAAGAGGTAGGGGCCAGGCTGCGCGGCTTCCGACTCCAGCAGAACGTGACGCAGGCCGAACTAGCCGAGACCGCGGGCGTGGGACAAGCGACTATCAGGCGCGCGGAGGCCGGGGAGAACCCCCGCCTGGAGACGCTCGTAAAGATTCTGCGAGCGCTCGGCCGTGTCGAGGCGCTGGACAGCTTCCTACCCGAGCCGCTGGTCTCGCCGATCCGGCTTGCGGAACAACGCGAGCGCAGGCGCCAACGGGCACGCCGGAGCCATGGCTGAGACGTGGCCCGAACCTCCTGTCGCGGTGGTCAATCTGTGGGGCCGACGCCTCGGCGCGGTCGCGGAGGACTCGGCCGGCGCCATCACTTTCGAGTACGACGACGACTTCCGACGGAGCGGTCTCGAGGTCTCCCCGCTTCATGTGCCACTCTCCCGAAGCGGGCCCATGAGCTTTCCCGAACTTCGTCGCGAGCTCACTTTCAACGGCCTTCCAGGGCTGCTGGCCGACTCACTGCCCGACGACTTCGGCAACCGCGTGATCCGGCGCTACTTCGAGCAGCAGGGGAGGCCGGGCGCGGAGCTGAGCCAGGTCCAGCGCCTCCTCTACATGGGCTCGCGCGCGATGGGGGCGCTCGAGTTCGAACCGGCGTACGCGCCCCCCGACGGTCCGGCGTCGGAGGCGCTGGAGGTCGCGCTCCTCGTGAGTCAAGCGCGCAGTCTCGTCGAGCGCGACGCGGAAGCGGCGATCCCCGAGATCATGCGCGTCGGTGGGAGCGCTGGCGGTGCGCGCGCCAAGGCCGTCGTTCTGTGGAACCGCGAGACGCGACTGATACGTTCGGGTTTCGCGTCGCCGGAGGCGGGTGAAGAGCCCTGGATCATCAAGTTCGACGGCGTGCAACGCGGGTCGGGCGGCACAACGGCGGATGTGGCGTACGACTCCCTCCCGTACGGGCGCACCGAGTACGTGTATTCCGTGATGGCCCGCGCGGCCGGCATCGAGATCGAGCCGACACACCTCATGGAGGAGCGCGGTTTCGGTCACTTCATGACCCGGCGCTTCGACCGGCCTCCCGGCGGCAAGCTGCACATGCACAGCCTTGGGGGGATGCAGCACGTCGACTTCAACGACCAGTTCGCCCTCTCGTACGAGGATTACTTCCGTACGATCCGTGCGCTCCACCTGGGGCAGCCCACCGTCAACGAAGCATATCGGCGCATGGTCTTCTCGTTCGCGACGCTGAACCGCGACGACCACGTCAAGAACTTCGCTTTTCTCATGGATCGTGAGGGCCGGTGGCGACTCGCCCCCGCTTATGATGTCGCCTACGCCGCCCACAGCCCGTGGACGCGGCAGCACCAGATGTCGGCCAACGGGAAGCACATCGATTTCACACGGAACGATCTGCTCGAGGTGGGCGCACGGTTCGATGTGCCGCACGGCGGGCGCGAGATCATCGAGCGGGTCTTGGACTCCCTCGCGCTCTGGGCGCCGACCGCCCGGGACGCCGGTCTCGGCCGCGAATGGACGCAGGCGCTAGAAGACGAGTTCGTGCGGTTCGGTTAGAGCACCTTGGGCTCGGGCCCGATACCGAGCTGGATCCACCAGATGGAGAAAGCGAGCGACCTACTCATACGTATCTTCTGTATCAAGAGATACGTATTCTCGACCGGAGCCAATTATTCTGCCGTAGGCCGCCGCACCCTCACAGCAGCCGCCAGAACTCCCTCCTCAAGCCGACCGCGTCCATGATCGCCTGGCTTGCTTCAGCGCTACGGCCACGCCACTCGGAAGCAAGCCGCTCCGCATACCAGAGCTGCACGAGCGCCCACATCTGAGCCAGGTCGACCGTCGCTCCCCGCGGATGACCCGTGCGCTCCAGCCAGGCATCGACGTCCGCTTCCGACCGGAAGGCCAGGTAGGTGCGTCAGGTGAAGCCGATGTCGAGCCAGGCGTGCCGAGGCGGAGCGACCAGGTGGATCACTCCGTCGTCTCCTGCGAGCTGCCCGTCACGGACCCCGAATTCCATCGGGACGCCACTCTCCTGACACCGCGTGCGTGTCCACCCGTCGGTGCCCAGAATCGCCGGTACTCCGAGGGCGTCCCACGCGCAGTTGGCGTAGCACGTCATGTGCGGCGTCTCGACCGGGTATTCGGTCTCGACGCCCGAGAAGGGGTTTGCCATCCACACACCACTTCCGTCCGGCGTCGGCGCGATCTCGTGGGCGTCGTAAAGCACTGTCAAGGAGACGGTGATCTGCTCGGGCGAGGCGCCGACGGAAGAGGCCAGCTGCTCGAGGGAGGGCGACGCACCGGTCTCCCTGAAGACGCGGTAGATCTCGGACCGGACCGACCAGTCGAAGTCCGACGGGCCCGCCGTGCTCAGCGGATCGCTCCGTAGCGCCTGAGGATCTCCAGAGTTTCTTCGATCGGCAGCGCCTCTACGGTGCGGCCGTTGCTGGTGACGGTGACGGCCTTGAAGAGCGAGTTGTAGATCGCCTCTTCGGTCGCTTCTACGGTCGCCTCGAAGAGCGGAGAGATACTGCTGTTCGCGAGGTCGTCGATGGAGTGTACTCCGCCGGTCGGCGAGCGTCGGACCCCGTTGGCCGTGGAAAAGGCGATCACGTAGTCGCCTGAGCCATTGCTCGCGAACGAGCCTGTGCGGGCGAGTCCCATGATCGCCCGGCGCGCTAGCCGTTCGAGGCTGCGGTCGGACAGCGGCGCGTCGGTCGCCACCACCATCATGATCGAACCCCACTCCTGCTCGTCCACCTGAAGATCGTAGACGGTGGCCCGTGGATCGTAGTCGTCGGCCTGGGGATCGGAGTCGTCCGGGTCGCCGACCTGGTCGGCGTACGGATAACGACCCAGTTCGATGCCTACTGGCGCCCCATTGATCTGCAGGATGCCGCCGTGGTTGGACTGCACCAGCACACCGACCGTATAGCCGCCCAGGCTCTGGGGCAGCACCCGGCTGCTCGTGCCGATCCCGCCCTTCCAGCCGAAGGCGCTCGTACCGGCGCCGGCACCCACCGCACCCTCTTCGACCGGACCGCCGCTCGCTGACTCGAGCGCCTGCACGACGTGCTCCGCGGTAATGGGCCGGGAGCGGATGTCGTTCAGCCCACCGTCGTTCGTTTCGCCCACCAGCGCGTTGAGCGAGCGCACGTTCTCCATCCCGTCGAGGGCGAGCATCCACTCGACCATCGCGTCGGCCGCCTTCCAGACGCACAGCGTGCACGTGAGCAGGATCGGCGTCTCCATCTCGCCGAGCTCGCGCACCTGCGTCACGCCGAGCAGCTTGCCGAAGCCGTTGCCCACGTGGATCGCGGCCGGAACCCGGCTGAAGTAGGGGTTGCCGCCGTGCGGTAGGATTGCGGTAACGCCGGTTTGAACGGAGACGCCGTCGGACACCGTGGTGTGGCCCACACGAACCCCAGCCACATCCGTAATCGCGTTGTGCTCTCCTGGCGGGAAGATGCCGACCGTGATGCCCAGGTCGCGCGCCCGCGGGCGTTCGGCGGTCTGGCCGGTCGCAGTGCCAGGTATCGCCGTCAGGGCCAGTGCGAGAATCAGGCGGTGCACGGTATACCTCCTAAACGCGAACGGTGTCGACGAGCATGAAGGCCAACAGCAGCGGGTGATACAGCAGGGAGGCGAAGAAGACTTTTCGGGCACGGGCATCGGTCAGGTCCCTGGCAGCGCTGATTGCGGTGAACATGAATGCGGCGCCGAGCGCGGTCGCTGCCACCGCGTAGATCATGCCGGTATAGCCGAGGTAGGTCGGAATCCAGCTCACGGGCAGCAGCAGTCCTGTCGCCAGCACCATGTGGAATCCGATGACCTTGGCCCCTCCGCCCGGGATCAGCTTGAAACCGACGCGCGCGTAGTCTTTCCTGAGCATCCAAGCCAGGCCGAGCACGTGGGGCAGCTGCCAAAGGTATCCGATGGCGAACAGCGCCAGGCCGCCGCGATCGATCGCACCGGTTGCGGCGGTCCAGCCGATCAGCATGGGCAAGGCGCCAGGAACCGCTCCCGCGAGCGTGGCCGCGAACGATCGTGTCTTGAGCGGCGTATAGACGGCGTGATAGACCAACGCGCTTGCGGCCGCGATCGCCGCCGGAAGGGCACCAACGGCGATCGCCAAGTAGATCAAGCCACCGAAGAGTAGCGCTGTACCGAAGAGGAAAGCCTCGGTCGGCTCGAGACGCTTCGAGGGAAGCGGCCGTCCGCGAGTGCGCACCATGATCGCGTCGTATTCGCGCTCGACGTACTGGTTCAGCGAGAGTGCACCCGCGGTGGCGATACCGGTACCGAGTATTGTGTGAATCGCGGGAAGCAACGCGAGGGACCCTCCGGAGCCCACGAAGGCGCTTGCGCCAGCTGTGATCATCACGTACCCGGCGATGCCGGGCTTGGTCAGCTCGTAGAAAGCCCGCGCACGGGAAGTGCTGGCGGTCGTAATCTCGGTCGTCGCTTGGTCCATGCGTGCACGGAAGCTGACCGAGCCCTATTCGGTCCGCAACGCCTGCACCGGATCAACCCTGCTCACACGCCGTGCGGGAGCCAAGCGGTGGAATCGCTCTTCGAGGTCTCCGGCGAACGAGTCGTGGACGGAACCGGGCAGCATTACGCGGAGGAGTGCACGCGCGGCCAAAGGGGGGCGGTGGGCGCTCGGGCGGTCGAACCTCAATGCTCCGCCGTCGTCGGTAGGCCTTCCCAGAGGCGATCCATCTCGTCTCGAGCCGCCTTCACGCCGGTCATTCCCTCAGGCGTGATCTCGAAGTACCGCTTCGACTTTCCTCCGCGCACCGGCGCGGGGTCGGCCAGGCGCGAGCGAAGAAAGCCCTTCTTTTCCAACCGGACCAGCGTCACGTAGATGGCGCCCTGTGCTACCGACCGAGCGGTGCGCACCTCCAGTTCGTCACATACCGAAGCACCGTACGCACCGTCGCCCAGCCGCCACACCGCCAGTAGGACCTGCTGCTCGAAGTCGCTTGGGTTCATGCCTGCCACGCGTTGCGTCTCCCGAAAAGCGTTGATCGGCGGGGTCGCCCGGCGGCCTTATTATACATACGAGATAGTTAATATACACTTGTGCCAGCACATTGGGAAACACGACTCCCGTTTGATCGGTAGTATGTGGGGTTAGCAACCCCGTAAGACGTCTCTTCGGTATGAGCCAGTTCCACGACTTCAAAGCCAAGGATCGCAGACGCCACGAGCGCCGCATCTG
>JADFSR010000084.1 GCA_022560615.1 Gemmatimonadota bacterium | reverse complement strand
ACAGGACGAGCGATTCCACCAGCAGCAGGCGAACGATGGCTCCCGTGCCCGCCCCCAGCGCGACGCGCACCGCCATCTCCTTTCGACGATCAGCGGCACGACTGAGCAGGAAGCCGGCCAGGTTCACGCAGGCGATGAGGAGTACCAGTCCGACCGCGGCGAATAGGAGGAGGGCCATCGACGTCAGGATGCCATCCAATGTCGGGTGCACCTTCACGTCCGCCAGGGAGAACCCTATGAGCGCGAAGTCGCCACGATAGTCCCCGATTTCGGTGCGCCGCCTCTCGGCTTCACGGCTCGCGATGGTCTCGATGGCTGCCATCGCCTGGCCGGGCGCGACTCCGGACTCCGTCTCCTCGTCCCGGGTGCGGTGACGACCCAGGGGGAAGGGGCATGCCTCGGGCCTCGCGCCGGAAGCGCAGAACCGTGGGTGAAAGGACGTCCTTCCCTAGCCGCGGCGGGCGGCCATTTCGTTGGAGTCGGCCACGCGCTGAAAGCGCTCTCCGAGGTCGCCGGCGAACGCCTCGTGAAGATCTGCGGGCAGAACGAATCGCAGTAAGGCGCGCGCGACGACGGGAGGCGGCGTCTGCTCACGTCAACTCTCGGCTGATTCCTGGAGACCTTCCCATAGGCGCTCCAAGGTCTCTCGGGCAGATTTCACTCCCGAGATGCCGGCGGGTAGGATCTCGAAGAAACGCTTCGCCTTGCCGCCACGGACCGGTGTGGGGCTCGCCAGCCGGGACCGGAGAAGGCCCTTCTTCTCGAGTCGCATGAGCGTGACGTACACCGCGCCCTGCGCGAGCTTGCGACCCGTTCGGGTTTCCAGCTCGTCACGTACGGACGCGCCGTAGGCGACGTC
Organism: Gemmatimonadota bacterium; assembly: GCA_022560615.1. NCBI lineage: Bacteria > Pseudomonadati > Gemmatimonadota > Gemmatimonadota bacterium. The sequence continues at coordinate 4,698 of JADFSR010000084.1, read as the reverse complement.
CCCGAGTCGCCACACGGCGAGAAGAACCTGCTGCTCGAAATCGCTGGGGACCCCGTGTGTCACATCGACCATCTGGTTCGTCTAATAATACATACGGTGTAGTTAATAACGAGGTCCCGCTCGGGCAAGCTCCGAGGCGGAGGAAACATGAAGGGCCGAGATTCAGTAGTATCATGTGCGAGGGGATCATGACGCAGCAGCCTGACATCAGCACGCAGGGCCGGCGCCGCCGCGAACGTCGGATATTGCGCCGCGGCATCCTCGTGTCCGCGCTCTTGCACGTTCTCCTTTTCTTCGGATGGCAGGGCAACGTGATTCCGACGTCGCCCTTCGCAGCTGCGGGGCCCAGAGCTGGCGACAATCGTGCCGCCGCAGGCGGCCTCCAGGTCCTGAACATCCGGACGCCTTCGCCGGTGTCGATCGTGCCCCCACCTGTCCCGATCGAGGTGTCCGTCGAGATCGAGCCGATCGAATTCGAGTTGGAGGTCCAATACGACCCGGCATCGGTGTTGGGGGAGCAGCCGGGATTACTGGAGGGCCCTGGGCTAGCGGACGGGATTGGCGCCGGGGACGGTGGTAACGCGGACGAAGGATTCTACCGTCTGCGGCCGGCGTCTCCGGGTGGCATGATCATTCCCCCGACGAACCGCAGTCTCCGAGGCACCGAAGTTCAGGTGTGGGTCTTCGTCGATGATCAGGGCCGCGTGGTTGCGGACTCGACGCGTCTCGATCCTCCGACCCGAGATCGGGGGTTCAACCGTCGTCTCATCCGCGAAGCATCCGAGTGGGTATTTCGGCCCGCCGTTCAGGAGGGGCGCGCGATCGCTTCCTGGTTCCCCTACAAGATCAGCATGGAATAGGCCCGGCGCTGCCGGCCGCCGCGGTCAACGTCCTCGATCGATCCGCACCGTGACTTTTTTCCCCTTGATCTTGGCCGCGCGAAGCGCTTGCAGCACCTGCTCTGCCACGTCATCGTCTACCTCCACAACGCTCGATCTGTCGGAGATCTGTATAGATTCGATCTGACGACTGTGCACGCCCGCTTCTCCGGTGATGGCTCCGACCAGGTCCTTCGGACGGACGCCCGCCGCGCGGCCCACACCGATGAACAACCTCGTCACGCCGCCGGTCCGACCCTTGCCTCGTTTACCGGGGGCGGGGCGCTTCTTGGCGCGGCTCTTGTCCCGGAATGGCCTCTCCTGAGGGATGTCCTCGTCCTCTCCTTCCGCTCCGCTGAGGGTAGATTCGTGCCCCATCTTCATCGCGCCGAGCGCGATGTCGAAGAGATCGAACTCCCCGGACAGAGCCTCGACGATGACGCGGAACCGATCCAGGCCTCCGGCCAAGATGGACTCGCGCACCGAGGCGCGCGTAAGCTCCAGCCTGTGCGCCTGGAGATCTGCTACGGTGGGGAGTAGCGCCACATCGATCTTTTGCTTCGTGAGCCGCTCGATGTTCGGCTCTTCAGCAGAATCTGTGGGTGACTTGGGGTTGGGGGAGATCGCCGAGGGTATGATAGAGGGCGATTTCGAGGGCGTGGAAGGTGCGAAATCCGTACGCTTTTCTGGTAGTCAGTTTGAGCTTGTTGTTCAGGCCCTCCACAGCGCCTGCAGAAACGGTACCGTGCGCGCGGAACCAGTTGAGGAGGAGCTCGCGGTGACGGCGTAACATACGGGCGACGCGCTTCATGGGAACGAGCCTGGATCGCATGGCGCGTGTGCACCACCGATCGAGGAACTTGCCCGCCCAGGCGGGGGAGACGTAGTCCCAGAAGCCCTGGAAGTCCTCCTTCAAGAGGTACGCCCGCACGGCCCTGAGGTTGTACTGCAGGAGCTCGGCGAGCTTCACTTCCTGACTGTCGGTGAGATTCTCAGGGCGCTTCAGCAGGCAGTAGCGCATGCCCTTGAGGACGGGCACGTAGCCGTCGGCCTCGAGGCGCCTGGCCTCCTTGGCGCGGACCTCGTTGATGGCCTTGTTCATGTGGGCCATGATGTGGAAGCGGTCGAGCACATGGATGGCGCCGGACGCCTTGCGGGCGATCACTTTGAGGTAGGGCTGCCACATGTCGGTGCAGATGAAGCGGAGACGGGTGCTACGCTCGGGGCCGAAGACGCGGAAGAACTTGAGCAGCGTCTTGGCCCTGCGCTCCCGGCCCACCCAGAGCAGGCGTCGGACGCGCTGGTCGATCTGGTAGACGAGGGTGACGAACCGATAGCCCTTGTGCCACAACACTTCGTCGATGCCGATCGCTTCCACGCCCTCGAGGTCGCGATGCTCCAGACCCCACGTCACGGCCATCTCGACCGAGCGAAACACGCGCTCCCAGGAGGTCTGGAATGCCTCGGCCACCTGCGACCAGCTCAACCGCTTCGCCCAGCCGGCGAGGAACCACGCGTACGTCGTCGTCGCCTGATGCTTGCCGTCACCCCACGGTACCGATTCGACGACGATGCCACACTTCGCGCAGTCGACTCGGCGCATCGCATACACGAAGTACACCGCGATCCCCCACATCGGAACGAACTCGAAGCAACGCACACTCAGCGTATCGTACCCCGGTCTGCGGCGGCCACATCCCGAGCACTTCGGCCGTCCGTTGGCCCGAGGACGAACGTCCACATCGAGTCTGAGTCGTCCGCCCCGCTCGTAGAGGCGAACGGCTTCGTAGACGAACGACTTGTGCTTATGGATCTTGTTGAGGATAGTTTTCAGTTGCATTCTGGACCGGCGTGTTGGTGGTGATGCGTTTGCTCAAATACATCGTCGCCACTCGCCGCCCAGGATGCACCTCCCCCTCCTCCGTAATCTTCCTCCGCATCCCTCCGTTGGTCCGCCAACCTCCCACTCGCCGGCTATATCAACCCACAGATTCTGCCGAAGAACCGAACTTTCATAGCTACTTCAAGATGCCTGCGGCGCAGACGTCGTTCGAGAACTGTGTGGCGCACAACGGATCGCTGATCCCGATTCCCGGTCGCGACGTGATGGTCCAGGCGTGGTATCAGGGCGGCATCGACATCTTCGACTGGACCGATCCAGACAACCCCATCGAGATCGCATTCCACGATCGGGGACCCGTGGACGGCACCCAGCGGGCCAGTGGTGGCTCGTGGTCCGTCTACTGGTACAACGGGTTCATGATCAGCTCCGAGATCGCTCGCGGGCTCGACATCTTCGAGCTACTCCCCAGTGCCCACATCTCGCAGAATGAGATCGACGCGGCCAAGACCGTGCGCTTCGACTACTTCAACGCGCAGCAGCAGCGGAAGTTCGTGTGGCCTCCGAGCTTCGCGCTCGCTCGCTCGTACCTCGATCAGCTCGAGCGGTCGGGCGGTCTCACAACGGACAGGATCTACGAGGTGAGAAGCACGCTGGCGCGTGCCGAAGAGCTCTCGGGACAACAGCGTAGGAGTGCGCTCAGCGGGCTGGCTTCCGACCTCGATGGCGAGGGGCGCGACGCTCGCGACCGGGCCAAGGTAACGACCCTGGCGAGCGCGGTAAGGGACCTGGCCGCGGTGCGGTAGCAACCGGTGGAACCGAGCCGCGGCCCCTCCGTGAGTCCTACGGAGCGGCCGCGGCCGAGCGCTATCGGAACTCGTTCAACGGTGCAGCGCGGACCTCAGTCGGTCTCCTCCACCGGCTCCGCGTTCTCGACGTCCCCACCGTCAGCCTCAGCGCCATCCTCAGCCTCGTCCCCACCGCACGAACAGTGTCCGCTCGGGCACCCACAGTGCGGACATCCACAGCGATGACGATGGCACCGGCCCCGTCGACAGAAGATCCAGTAGATCAAGGCACAGATCAGGATCAGCTTTAAGAGTCCGCCACCGGCCAGACTGACCCAGAAGGCAGAGAGGCCTTCGACGTACCAGCGTAGTGCATCCATAATCATCCGCAGCGCTCCAGCGTCCGAACCGTATCGATATCCCTACAGAACAGGACGAGAAACAGAGTCGCTTTGTTCCTTCGAGGGGCACCCTCCGGTTCTCGGCAGGATTGACACCCCACGGGGCCGTCCCGACCCGCTTAGTAGAAGATGACCTTAGCGGACTTTACGCCGGGGCTGCTCACATCGTCCCCAGCCAGAATCATCACATGAGCTACTCCGCTGGCATCGATGTACGTGATGCCGCGCGTACCGAAGAGATTGATTCCGCCGACCGACTTGAGCGTATTAGATCCGGTCGCACCGCCGAAGCTCCCAAGCGTCCCGTCGGAGTTGATCGTCGCAAAGCTGTTTTCCGAGGAGCCGGTACCGGCTGCGGCGTAAAGGCCTGAGCTGACGAACAGGCTCCCGCCAGCGGCAAGCGCCACGTGCTTGCTTCTGGACTTCTGCATCGAACTCCCACTCACAACCCATCCGTCTGGAATAAGGCCGCTCCGGAGATCGATACGAGTGTGCACGATGCTTCCCAGCTTGCTCGAGTTCTGCTGGAAGTTGGCATCGTCAACGGAGAGGGAATCCGTCTCGCCTCCCACCGCGTACAGAAACCCTCCGAATCCCACGAACTGATGGTACGCGCGGGCCTCGGGCAGGGAGGTCAGTTCCTCCCAAGTACCGATGTTGCCCAGCGTGTCGATCGCGGCGCGATAAACGTTGGCCGTGGGCGCATCGTCGGTGGTCGCTCCACCCGCGACGTAGATCGTGCTCCGAAAGACCACCGCACCGAACGAGTGCAGAGGCAACGGGAGCGTCCC
>JADFSR010000083.1 GCA_022560615.1 Gemmatimonadota bacterium | reverse complement strand
GCTACGGCTACGCCTTCGCCCCTCCGCGACCCGCGCAATGCGCGGGTGCCCTCTGGGGCCGTGGCACCCGGGGACCCGTGCGACAGCACGGGTGGCGGCCCGCCCCCCTTTCCGATCACCCTTCTAGAGCCGCGCGCACGTGAGCCGGACGCGCGACCTTCCGGTCTTCCCGCTCACGCCCGACCCGGTGCGGCCCGACGTCTCGCCGGACGTTGCGCCCGTACACCACGAGTTGGTGGCTGCGGGATCACTCGACGGGCCCCGCATCGCGCTGATCACGTTGGGATGCGACAAGAACACCGTCGACTCAGCGCATGATGGCGGTGCTCCTAGGCCATGGAGCCCACGTGTCGAGTGACGTGGACGGCTCGGATGTGGTGATCGTGAACACGTGCGGCTTCATCCAGGAAGCCAAGGAACAGTCGATTGAGACGATTCTGGAGGCTTGCGATCTCAAGGAGCGCGGGCAGCTGAAGGCTGTGGTCGCCGTGGGGTGTCTGGTCGAACGCTACAAGCGAGATCTCCAGGAGGAGATTCCCGAGGTCGATCTCTTCATGGGACTGACTGAGCTCCAGGGGCTCGTGCCCGAGTTACGCTCGCGGGGACTGCTGCCCGAATCCGATGCGGTGCCCATGATGGAGCGCCCGCTGCGCGTGCTCTCCACCGAGACTCCGCACACGTCGTACCTGAAGATCAGCGAGGGGTGCGACCACACCTGCGCGTTCTGCGCGATTCCGCTCATGAGGGGACTACACAGGTCGCAGCCCGTGGGCGAACTGGTGCGCGAGGCTGCCGGCCTCGGCGCTCAGGGAGTGAAGGAGATCAACATCGTCTCGCAGGACACGACGTGGTACGGGCGAGACGCCCGCCGGCGCGACCGGGAAGCCCCGCTACTGCCCGAGCTTCTGCGCGCGCTCATCGACGGTACCGATGTGCCCTGGTACCGCCTCTTCTACATGTATCCGTCCGGGATCACACGCGAGATGGTCGAGCTGATCGCAAGTGAGGCGCGGATCGTGCCGTATCTCGACATGCCGATTCAGCACGGGAGCGATCGCATGCTCCAGCTCATGCGCAGGCCCGAACGTCGCGGGACCATTCGAGAGCGGGTGGGATGGCTGCGCGACGCGATCCCGGACCTCACGCTCCGTACGACGGTGATCGTTGGGTTCCCCGGTGAAGAGGACGACGACTTCAGAGAGATGCTCGACTTGTTGGAAGAGATCCGATTCGAGCGCGTGGGCGCCTTCACCTACTCCATCGAGGACGGCACCCGGGCCGCCGACATGGAGGGACACCTCGAGCAGGCCGTCATGAACGAGCGGCTCGAGGAACTGATGGAGCTTCAGCGGGACATCAGCTTCGAGAAGAACCTCGCGCTGGTAGGGACGCGGGCAACCGCGCTCGTCGACCGCCGGGTCGAGGACGATGACGAGTTCGTCGCGGTTGCGCGCACGGTAGCTCAGGCGATAGAGGTCGACGGCGTCACCAACCTCAGGGGAGCGGAGGGGATCGAGCCTGGCAGCATGATCGAGGTCGAGATCGTAGACGCACTCGACTACGATTTGGTGGCGTAGGTCACAAAGAGGAGGGAGGAAGATGCGGGCTAACATGTGCTTTGGGACGTGGGTAGTGGCGGCGATGGTGGGGCTCGCAGCGGCGCCGAATGGGGCGAAGGGCCAGGACCTCGCCGACTTCGACTACGAGCACCTGTCCTTGCGCGGCGTGGGCTTCGAATGGGGTTACTTGTACCCGTCTCGCGTCGAACGCACGCAGAGCTACGGCATGCGCGTCGACCTGGGGTACCTAGGGCCCGGGCTTCGCATCGTCCCGAGTGTGACGTATTGGAAGGCGCCGTTCAGAGCGGAAGAGATCCAAGAGCTCGAGGACCGCGTCGCGGGGCTCGTTCAGACGCAGGCGGGTGGCCCGGCCCCGACCGTCGACCTGGGAACGATTGAGTGGAGCGATGTCGCGGTTGCCGTCGACGCCCATGTCGTATGGAGGATCCCCTTCAACTTCCTGTCGTTCGGTGGACTGGGCGTTGCCGCGCACGTCATGAACGGCAACGGCACCGCCATCAACGGGACGTTCGTCGAGGACCTGTTGGATTCCGTCACCGCCGGCTTCAACCTCCATGCTGGTCTCGAGTATCCGCTGAGCGATCGGTTCCGACTCAACGGACAGGGGCGGTACGAAGTGCTCGGAGATCTGCAGTACTTCCAGCTGCGATTCGGAGCCCAGTTCATGATCGGCGAGAACGCGCCGGGAGAGGAACGGAGTCGGTGACGGACGAACCACCCCCCATCCGCTTGGCCGTACTTGGGACGGGGGCCATCAGTCAAGTCGTGCACGTCCCGATTCTCGCGGAACGGAACGACGTCGATCTGGTCGCTCTCGCGGATGCGGACACGCATAAGGCCGAGACAATCGCGCGCCGCTTCGGGGTCGCCGAGGTCATCGACCCCGAGCAGGCACTCACGCGTGACGACCTGGACGGTGTCTTTTTGTGCACACCGAACCACACACACGAGGAGATGGCGCTTCAAGCGCTCGAAGCGGGCAAGCACGTGTTCGTCGAGCGCCCGATCGCGACCTCGGCCGTGGGCGCCGCGCGGGTGATCGAGGCGGTAAAGACGGCCGGTACCTACCTCTCGGTCGGACATCCGCACCGGTTCCGCCCGGAGGTTGCCGCGCTGCGGAGTTTCGTCGCCGGCGGCGAGCTAGGGGAGCTATATGCGGTGCGCGGGAGTTGGCTTACGCGCAGCGTGCCGCTCCAGCGCCCGACGTGGCGTCAGAACAAGGCCGCATCCGGCGGAGGCGCGGTGATCGATCTGGGTGTGCCAGCACTGGACCTCTGCTTGTGGATCGTCGGTTTCCCCAACATTCAAAGCGTCTCGTGCGTGGCACGCGGAGGCGACTACGAGGTCGAGGACGCTGCCACTCTGATGTTCGAGAGTGAGGACGGAATCATCTTCTCGATCGAGGTCAGCAACCGGCTCTTCGCTAGCGAGGATCGATACTACGCGCGGGTGATGGGCACTGAGGGTTCAGGTTCGTTCCCACCGCTGGAGGTCTACAAGCAGCTTGGCGGCCGCCCGCTCGAGGTCACGCCGCGCCAGCCGCGGCCCCGGGGAGGCGAGAACCCGTACACCAACGCATATCGACGCCTGATCGACCAGTTCGTGCGCGGTGTCTCTGGACGCGGCGAAATCGAGGTTCCTGAGGAGCAAGTAGCGCTCATGCGCTTGATCGAGGCCGCTTATGAATCCGCTGAAGCGGGCCACGCGGTAGCGGTGTAGTGAACGACGGTACGCCGGCCTCCACTCGTGGCGGCCGGTTCGCCGGCTTGAAGATCCTGCTCTGGCCGAGGCCGGGCGAACGACTGCTTCCGGCGGTTTCCGCAGTTTTGCTCGCGCTCTCTTTCCCGCCTCTGCATCCGCTGATCCTCCCTTTCGTCGGGCTGGTGCCCATGGCGGTGTGGGTGCAGGGCCTCCCTTCGGGAAGCAAAGGACGGCGCGCGGCGGTCCGCGGGGCGACGGTGTTCGGAGCCGTGTACTTCGGGATCCTCTTCTACTGGATTCTGGTCGCCCTGATCTGGTTCTCGAAGCTCGCGATCCTCGCGTTCCTCGGCTCCTGGCTGGCGCTGACAGGGGTCGCGGTACTCTTCGGCTGGATGCTGCACCGCGCGGTGCACACGGTCCATGTCCCGCTCTGGCTCGCGCTCCCCATCACGTGGACCGCCGCCGAGTGGTTCCGCGCGCATCTGCCGGACACGCTGGCGTTCTCCTGGCTCGGCCTGGGGTCGTCGCTGTCGGGATTCCCGGAGCTGATCGGTTTCGCGGAGATCATCGGTGCGCGTGGACTGACGTTCTGGCTCGCATTGGTGAACGGGCTCGTTGCTGGCCTCGTGCTAAGCCTCCGAGAAGGCCGGGGATGGCGCCGCCAGGGCGCGATCATCGTGGCCGTTCTCGTGCTGCCCATGGGGTGGAGCGTTTGGCGGGCCAACACGCTGCAGATGAGGGCGGTCGGTGAGGTCGCGGTCGTGCAGCCGAACATTCCCCAGCGCATCAAGCTCGACGATAGCGTCGTGCTGGACAGCACGTTCGCGTCGCTCGACCGGTTGATGCCGAGGCTTGCGCCTGGCTCGGTAGGGCTGGTCGTGATGCCCGAGGTCACGTTTCCGACGCAGCTGACGCATCCGGACGCTGCCGACGTGGTTACGCGCGTGCAGGGATACAGCCGTGAGGTCGGCGCCCCGGTTCTCGTGGGTGGCTTCGGGCATGAGTTTCTCGACGACGGGACCTTCATCAAGTACAACTCGGCGTTTCTGGTCGAGCCGCAGGGGCTGACCGACTTCCAGTACGACAAGCGGTACTTGGTTCCGATGGTCGAGCGCGTGCCGCTGCTGCCGAGAAACTGGGTGCCGACGCTCCGGCACTTCGGCACGTACGGCAAAGGGGAAGGCTGGCCGCTCGTCGAGGCGGGAGACCACCTCTACGGGGTACTGATCTGTTACGAGTCCACGTATGCGGCGGCGGCGCGCAGTTTCCGACGCGCAGGCGCTGACGTGCTACTGAACATCACGAACGACGCGTGGTACGGTCGCGAGCCGCTCTATACACGTACGACCGCGCTGTGGCAGCATCCCGCGCACATGGTTCTGCGGGCCATCGAGAACCGCGTGGGGGTAGCGCGCGCAGCGAATACGGGGATCTCGCTCTTCATCGACCCCGTGGGACGAGTGTACAACACCACCTCGCTCTTCGAGGCTGACATCCGTATCGACACCGTCTACACGACCGACATCGTGACCTTCTATGTGAAGTACGGTGATCTCGTGGGCGACGGTGCGGCCCTCGCGGCGCTGCTCCTGACGCTCGCTTCCCTTTGGCTGTCACGGCCGGCCCCCTCCCTAGTTCGCATCCGGAAATGGCGTATATGGGATTGGGAACGAGAGGAAGTGAGGTGGGGCAAGCACGATAGACGCTCGATCTGACTCGACGGCGGCGGATGAGGGCACAGAAGTAGCATCGAAGCGGGATTGCTGGGGGTGCAGGGCACACTGATCCCGGCCCCCGGGCGGGGGTCTGAGTAGACCTCGGGAGCAGGTGGGGTTCAGGCCAGCAGGTGACGAGCCAGCGTGAGCAGATTGGCCGAGAGTACGGACGCCTGCACGTAGCTTTCGAAGGAGAGCTCTCCACGCCAGGTGCAGCGCCTGAGTCCGAACGCGCGCTTGAGGAACGAGATCATGCCTTCGATTCCGGCGCGGAAGTTACGCAGTCTCCGGTAGACCCAACTGCTGCGGGTCATGTCGCTGACAAGGAGTCCACGCTTCTTGTGGAAGCAGACATCCTCCACGCCCAGCGCCTTGGCCTCCCGTAGGTTCTGCTTCGAGGTGAAGCCTCCATCCATCGCCGCCTGTCGGGGAGGACGACCGTAGATCTCGCACTGCCGTTCAAGCATCGTCAGCGCCATGGTCGAGTCCGCCGGATTCCCGCTCTCGATCTTGCAATCGAGGATCAGGCCCGAGGCTCCACCCGTCAGGTACACCTTGTGCCCGTACAACGTGTCGCGCCGGTCCTTGACGATGATGTCGGCATGCGTCTCGAAGAGCGATACCAACTTCTCTGAAGCCGGCACCTTCTCTCCGTGGATGACGCGTCGCTCGGTCTGATCGATCACGCGCAGTAGCAGCTCCACGTAATGGGTGAGCTCACTCGCCAACTCCTGCGCCTCAGAGTCTCCCAAGTGCTGAACACACAGGTAGTTGGCTGCCCGCTGGGCATAG
>JADFSR010000082.1 GCA_022560615.1 Gemmatimonadota bacterium | reverse complement strand
CCCACACGGGTGTCCATGTCAACACTTATTACTGCTTACATTAAGAACACAAAAAAAAGCGCAAACCCGCGCAGCGACTGGATCGCCGTCGGTTCACGCCGTGGAAGTTCGGTTAGGGAGCCGGATGTCTGGGGATGTCTGTGCATTTGGTATAGTGCCCCGGATCGGGGTCCGTTGTCACCATGGTTGTCACCACACTGGCACCGAACCTTCAGCGAACGGACCACGGCCCTCGTTCCGGATTGACCCGGAGCGTCGAGGGGCTCGCCTCTGGTTCGGTGGAGCGATAGCCGTCTTTCTCGTCGTGGCGGGCGGCGTTGGTTTCTTGATGTGGCGCAGGTTCCACGGCCCGTACCTAACTAGCCCACCACCCGCGAGCCTCGATCCACATCCGAGCAACGTGGTCCTCGGATCGCGGTTACCTCAGACTAAACGTGATGGGGAGACGGACCCAGGCCGCGATCGGTCTTTCCCCTTCGGGGTCGATAGCCGAAGTGAACCGAAAGACGTCGGCAACCTTGAGGGCCGCCTGGTCCAGATCCTCGCGGCCAGAGCTTCGGTGAACTTCGCTGTGCAGGACCCGGCCCACGTCAGATATGTAGAACCAAACCACCACCTCCCCGCCGATACGAGCGTCCCGAAGGGCGGGAGGATACTCCCTCATCAACGCCTGAACGACCTCGTCCCGGTTGGCAATCGTCGGCGGGATCGTAAACGGTCTTGCCGACGGCCCCGCCTCGATGGCAGCCCGGTCCTCCGGCGAAATCTCTTGCGACTCCGTCTGGACTGGCGCCACCACAAGCAGAGCCGCGAGAAGCGTCAGGCCGACCGTGGGGATGTGCCGGGGGTCGGTCATGGTAACGATCCTCCGATTCGTGAGGCGAACTCTCCAACACTAATATTCAGGACACGGCGACAACAGGTTACCGGTCCCCTGATCTCGATGAGCGGGTCGCGCACTTGGCTCGCGGTCCCCATCTTGGATCTTTCGCTGGCCAGGGAGGTGACACTTGTTCAGAAGGCTTCGAGGCGCGTTCGGAAACGCCCTGATCTGGGGACTGGCTTGGTTCGTGGGCAGCTCGGTTCTCGGGGTGGTGGCCCTCCTTCTTGATGCTTTCCCTTCGGTTGCCATCATAACCCTCAGCAGTTTCCTTCGCGGCACGGTGGGTTTTGGAATCACGGGCTTCATAGTCGGGGGCGCGTTCTCTGGCATCCTCAGAATGGCGTACCGAAACCAGGGCTTGCTTAAGATCAACGCGCTGCGGTTCGGCCTTGGCGGCGCAGTTGTGGCCGGAGTTCTTTCGCCGTTCTTGGGTGGGGGAGCCGCGATTGGGTCAAGTCCCGAGTTGTGTGTAAAAGCGAGAGGAAGCTCCTCGATGCATCGGTTAGGCTGCGTTGGCGACCTCCTTGGGCTCGAGGAGGGAGAGGTCCAGGTAGCGGCGCTCGCTCCAGACGTGGGTAGTCCTGAGAGCGACGGCGGTGATGAGACGCAGCGCACTGGCTCGGTCGGGGAAGGCGCCGGCGCTCCGGATCCGGCGTTTGATCTCTCCATGCAGGCGCTCGAGGCTGTTGGTGGTGCGTAGTCTGGCCCAGTGGGGCTCGGGGAACGCATAGAACTGAGTCGCGGCCGTGAAGCCGCGCTCGAGCACCGTCATCGCCTCGGGGAGCTCTCTGCGCCAGCGCGCCGTGATCTCGGCCAGACGCTTCTTCGACTCAGCGAGCCCGGGGGCCCGGAAGACGGCGGCAACTTCGCGCGCCACACGCTTACGCAGGCGATGCGGGACCTTGGCGAGTACATTGCGTTGCAGGTGAACGTTATGAAGAACTCTTCATAACGTTCATTATGCAGAGCACCGAATTATGTGGATTCGCGGTGCGTTGCGTCGTATCTGCGGTGCTCACGATGTGACGCGCTCCACATAATCGCGCCCTCCTGAACGGGCGAGTTTCCTCTCCACGTTCCTTTCGGAGAGGAGGCAGTGATGAGTAATCCATCGCGGGTGAGGGTGGCCGGTCCGCTCGCTCCCTACGTCGGCGGGTTCCGCGCGGAGCTCGAGTCCCAGGGCTATCGGCCGAACGCGGTCAGCGATCAGCTCCGCCTGTTGGCCCATGTCAGCCGGTGGTTGGCGGGCAGCGGCTTCGAAGTCGCCGATCTCACGCCCGTGCGCGTCGATGAGTTCCTCGTCGCGCGGCGCGGCGCGGGCTACGTGCTCTGGCGGTCCCCGAAAGGGGTGGCACCGCTGCTCACCTACCTGCGCCACCTGGGGGTCGTGTCGGTCCCTGAGCCGGCCAAGGCCAAGACCCCGGCCGAGCACCTCATCGAGCACTACCGCACCTATCTCACAGAGGAGCGGGGCCTTGTCGCCGCGACGGTGGCGAGCAACATCAACGTTGGAAGGTTGTTCCTCGCGACGCGACCTCAGGTTCGGGACCTTGGTCTCGACGTGCTCCGCGCGTCGGAGGTCCTCGACTTCGTCCTCAGTGAGTGCCGGAAGCGCAGCTCCGGTTCGGCTCGACACGTCACGACGGGGCTGCGGTCGTTCCTGCGCTTCTGTCACCTCGAGGGCAGGACGGCGAAGCTCCTCGCTGATGCCGTTCCCAAGATCGCCTCCTGGCGGCTCGGCGCGCTTCCGAGGGCGCTCGAGCCTGCTGTGCTGGGTGCGCTACTCAAGAGTTGTGACAGACGGACGACCTTCGGCCGGCGGGACTTCGCCGTGCTCGTGCTGCTGATCCGGCTCGGACTACGCAGAGGCGAGGTGGCGGGACTGCGTCTTGACGACATCGACTGGCGTGAAGGCGAACTCCTCATCCGGGGCAAGGGCCCCAAGCACGAACGCCTGCCGCTTCCCGCCGACGTCGGCGAGGCGATCGTCGCCTGGCTGCGACGGGGCCGGCCGCGCTGTAGCGCCCGGGAGGTCTTCACTCGGGTTCGGGCGCCGCACCAAGGACTAAGCCCGGGCGGCGTCTCGGCGGTCGTGCGCGGCGCGTGCAAGCGCGCGGGGGTCCCCGAAGTGGGCGCCCACCGGCTGCGGCACTCGGCGGCGACCGCGATGCTTCGCGCCGGGGCTGGGCTCGTCGAGATCGGCCAGGTGCTCCGCCACCGAAGCCTCCTCACCACCGCTGTCTACGCGAAGGTCGATCGCTCATTGCTCCAGGGGCTCGCCAAGATGTGGCCGCTCCCCGTGTCACAGGTGGTGGAGCGATGAGCGCGCTTTCCTCGGCGCTCGAGGACTACCTGATCCTGCGTCGCTCGCTGGGCTTCAAGCTCAACCGTGCCGGGAAGCTGCTCGGGCAGTTCGTCACCTACTGCGAGCTTACCGGTGCCGATGTGGTCACGATCGAACTCGCGCTCTCATGGGCGACGCTCCCCGAGGGCGCAAGCCCGAGCTGGCTTGGCCGCCGACTCTCCGTCGTGCGTGGCTTCGCGAGGCACCTGGCCCTTCTCGACGACCGCACCGAGGTGCCGCCGGCCGACATGCTTCCGGCCCGGAGCCACCGGGCGACCCCCTACCTCTACACGGAAGGAGAAGTGGCAAGGTTGATGGGGGCGTCGGAAAAACTCCGCTCACCACTTCGACGAGCGACGCTTCAGACGGTCGTCGGCCTGCTGTACGTTACTGGCATGCGCGTCGGTGAGGCGATCCGGCTCGACCGCGAGGACGTCGATCTCACCTGCGGACTCCTCCTCGTGCGCGACTCGAAGTTCGGGAAGTCCCGCGAACTCCCCGTCCACGACAGCACCACCGTCGTCCTCCGCGCCTACGCAAGGCAGCGCGATGAGTTCTGCCCGCAGGCGAGCTCGCCTGCCTTCTTCGTCTCGTTAGCGGGGACCCGGCTGCGCTACGACAACTTCCATTGCGCGTTCCTCGGGCTCGTGCGCGACGCGGGTCTCACACCTCGCTCGCCGACGTGTCGTCCCCGGCCGCATGATCTGCGTCACAGCTTCGCGGTATCGACGCTCGTCGGGTGGTATCGGGACGGTGGGGATGTCGAGTCCCGTCTGGCGTCCCTGTCGACGTACCTCGGCCACGTCCACCCGGCGAACACTTATTGGTATCTGTCGGCCGCGCCCGAGCTGCTCGGCCTTGCTGCCGAGCGCCTCGAGTCCACATCGGAGGTACGGCCATGAGTTCGCTCGCACCGACGCTCCAGGCGTTCTTCACTGAGCGGCTTGTCTCCCAACGGCGGGCGAGTCCGCACACCATCGCCGCCTATCGCGATGCGTTCTGTCTCCTGCTCGGCTTCGTCGAGCGCCAGACCGGCAGGGCTCCCGCCTCGCTCGAGATCGAACACCTTGACGCGAAGCTGGTCGGAGCGTTCTTGGACCACCTCGAGCGAGACCGACACAACAGCGTGAGGACGCGCAACGCCCGGCTGGCAGCAATCCACTCGCTGTTCCGGTTCGCGGCGCTGCGTCATCCCGAGCACGCCGCCTCGATCGAGCGCGTCCTGGCGATCCCCCCGAAACGCTTCGAGCGCGAGATCGTCTCCTTCCTCACCGACGAGGAGGTCGAGGTGCTCCTCGCCGCCCCCAACCAAAGATCCTTCCTAGGACGGCGGGACCACGCGCTGCTGCTCCTCGCGATCCAGACCGGGCTGCGAGTCTCCGAGCTCACCGCCCTCAAGTGCCACGATGTTGTACTGGGCACCGGAGCGCACGTCCGCTGTTCAGGCAAGGGCCGAAAGGAGCGTGCCACGCCACTCACGGCCACTACGGCCGCCGTGTTGGAAGCGTGGCTCGAGGAATGCGGCGGTGAACCTGATCACCCGTTGTTCCCAACCCGCCAGGGAACGGCCCTCAGCCGGTATGGTGTGACCGTGCTCGTCGCGAGGCACGTCAAGGCGGCCGCCGCGCACTGCCCGTCGCTTGCAGGGAAGAAGGTCTCACCGCACGTGCTTCGCCACACCGCGGCGATGCGACTGCTGCACGCCGGTGTCGACACCTCGGTTATCGCTCTGTGGCTCGGCCACGAGGGTGTCGAGACGACTCAGATCTACCTCCACGCGGATCTCAGCCTGAAGGAGCGTGCCCTCGCACGCACCGCTCCACTCGGGGGCAAGCCTGGCCGCTATCGGCCTCCGGATCAGCTCCTCGCCTTCTTGCAGGGCCTGTGATTATGCAGAGCCCCAAGGCTCGAAGCCCGCCTCCGACACCGCATCCGCACCGCAAATCCACATAATCCGGTGCTCTGCATAATGAACGGTGCAGCGCTGGCGGCGTACCTCGGGCAGGAAGCGGCGCACCGCGGCCGCCAGGCCCGCGTGCTCGTCGGCGATCACCAGTTCGACGCCGCTCAGCCCTCGATCCAAGAGCTGCTCGAGGAGCTCCGACCAGCTGTCCTGTGATTCCTCAGGGCCCAGCGTGATGCCCAGGAGCCGGCGGTGGCCGTCCGGCCCCACCGCGTAAGCCACGAGCGCGCTCACGTTCTCAACCTTTCGGGCCCAGCGGGCATCGAGGAACGTCGCGTCCAGGTACAGGTAGGGGTGGGCCCCTTCGATGGGTGCACTCCGCAGCGCTTCCACGGCCTTGTCGAGCCGCTTCGCGACCCGGCTCACCGTGGAGCGTCCCACGCGCTCACCCATGAGTGCCTCGGTCACGGCGCCCATCTTGCGCTGCGACACGCCGCTCACGTAGGCCTCCACCATCATCGCGTCGACTTCTTCACTCCTGCGCCGGTAGCGACCCATCACGTCGGCGGGCGAGCCGACTTCCCGGCTGCGCGGGACCGTCACGTCGATCTGACCCAGGCTCGTGAGCAGCCGCCTCAGATACGTCCCGTTCCTGTGGTCCTTCCGGCTGCTGACCCGCTCGAATCGTCGCGCTCCGACCATCGCTTTCAATTCCTCCTCCAACACCATCTCGAGCGTCAGCCGGATCGCACCCTGGAACAGCGACTTCAAATCCTGACGCAGCTCGTCTTGCGTGGCTGGCTCGACTTCGACCATCTTTTCCATGAGGAAGCTCCTTTCCGGTTCCGGATCCGCTAGCGCAGGTCCGGACTCCCGGGTTCATGTGATCTTGAACACTCACAAGGAGCTTCCTCTTTCTTTTCCAGGCTGTCCACCCTCCCCGGACGCCCTCACCCCCTTTTACACAATTTTAGTGACACTACCGTTATTCACGTCGTAAACCTCATGGGTTTTCGCAATCGTATGCTCGTCCTCGTGAATTGGGCCTGGAACTACGTCTTCTACCGGCGAGCGGTTCGCCTGATTCTGCCGGATACGACCGGAGAATCCG
>JADFSR010000081.1 GCA_022560615.1 Gemmatimonadota bacterium | reverse complement strand
AATCGCTGGCTGGATAGTTCCGTATCGGCATTGTCGCCGCCCAATTGTCAGTGGCCGTGAAAGGACCAACATCAATGAGCTCCCAAACCCCCATTTCTGATGTTAGGAACGTCATTGATCTCGGTCTAAAGAAGTGGCCCGGCGTGAACTACGGGAAACATCCCGCCTACGGAGGCGCGTTTAAGAGGCCTGGCGTCGGTCGCAGAATGGCCGCTCTCAAGGCGTTCGCTCCATATTTCACAAGTCAGGTGAAAGTAGCTCTCAGACCAAAAACCGGTTGGAGCCGCCCAAAACTAGATGAATCACAAGGCCCGGTATACAACACTCTTATAACGGACGGAATTGTTGGTTTTCAGATTCCTGAATCCGACAAACGAGAGTTGAAATTGCTGGTTGCCACTCCGATCGCAAAACTCAAGGCCAACAAGAAGACGGTCGACACCTTCGACTTCGACTGGCCCGCGCCGGCTTACGAGGTGACCGCCCTCTCGCCGCCGCCCGACCCCGTGGCCGGGAAGATCGTGTAGTCGGGCGCCGGCGGGAGCACCTGCGCCTGCACCTGCCCGGCCGCGACGCCGCCCGTCAGAACGGCGAAGGTGGCGGTGGCCCGCCAGCTGGCCCTGGCACGGAGCGATGTCACCGGTACTCCTCGCGGCTCCCCGTCAGCTCCCGACTCAGCTCTCTCAGCCTGCGTCGCGACTCCATGTCGTACGCCTGGGCGTTGGCTCGCCGAGGCACGAGTTGGTTGAAGAACTGACCGCCCTCGATCTCGTCGGAGACGATGAGCTGCATGACGGCGTCCGCTCCTTCCCCGATCGTAGCGCGCGGCGTGACTCCGGCTCGGCGCACCATCCCGGTCGGCATGTACGTCGCAGGGTGCAGGGAGTTCACCAGGACGCCCGTGCCCTGAAGCTCCTCATGCAGGTCGAGGGTGTGCCCGACCTGGGCGAGCTTGCTCTGGCCATACGCCCGCCCGCCGCTGAAGTCGTTCTCGATCATCACGTCATCCCAGTCGATGGGTCGCTGCGCGAGCGAGGAGACGTTCACGATGCACGCCGGAGCACTCTCGATGATCCGAGCCTTCAGCAGGTTCGTGAGCAGGAAGGGCGCCAGGTAGTTCACCTGGAAGCGGAGCTCGTGGCCCTCCTCGCTCAAGAGCCGTTCGTCGGGCGCTGAGCCCAAACCGGCGTTGTTGACCAGCACGTCGAGTCGGCCGTAGTCGGTGAGGACCGCTTCCGCGAGGCTCCGGACCTGATCGAACGAGGCGAAGTCGGCCCGGTAGAATCGTGCGCTTCCGGGTCCGGCGTTGATCTCGTCGACGACCTCCATACCCCGGTCGTGACTTCGCCCGTGCACGATGACGTGAGCGCCACGCGCGCCCATGCGGAGCGCGACCTCTCGTCCAAGGCCGCTGGTGGAACCAGTCATGAGCACGATCTGCTGGCCCGCTGTCGGTGCCGTGCCGTCCTGGGCGTGGCTGGGATTCGCGAGCACGGCGAGGCCTGTGATGATTCCTGCACAGGCGAGAAGTCTGTGAGCAGTGCCGTTCATGGGGTCCTCGATGGTTCGACAGTGGGGAACGCCGGCGGCGAATATAGCGATCGGCTCCGCGAGCCGGGAGTGGACGGCGCCGAGCCAGGAGACGACGAGCGTCTCCGGCTGTCGCAGGTCTCATGAGGGGCGCATTGGCCTTGTATCCCCGACCGGAGGCGACACGATGGCGGCACGCAGCTCACGAGCGCATAGGACCCCCGAGGACCTCTACGGCGTCTCGGACCCGACCTCTCATGACCTGACTCGTCGCGAAGCGCTTCGCCGCGGGAGTTCCGTCGCGGCGGGCGCGGCATTCTTCCCCACCGACTTTGCGGTGCGCCTCGCACGGATCCGCCCCAAAAACTCCGGTTACCTGTCGGGACCTGAGGAGAACTGGGCGGATCTCAGCGGAGCAAGTAGCTCCCCCCGGGTACGAATCGCTTGCCCGATCTGCTCGCGGGTAGGATGTTGCCGCGCATGAGCGACGACCCCATCACCCGCCTGAACGCAGCCCTCGAAGGCCGCTACCGCATAGAGTCCGAACTCGTGAAGCTGGCCGAGGAGTTGGAGAGGTAAGGTCTTGGACGAAAACGCCGAGATCGATGAGGCGGCCGAAGCGCCGCACGCCATCCAGTGTCAGGTATGCGATCGGAAGCTGATGGGCCTGTCTTACCCGGTGGTCTATCGGCCCGAGACGCTCGATAACCTGAACCTCGTCCACAGCAGCGAGGAGGGTGCGTAGTGTGGCTACTGTAGACGGGTCACCGTATTCGTTCGTGACCCTGGAGCCTAACGCCCGCCGCGCTGGAACGAGAAAACACAGACGCCCTCAGGGCGTGAGTCTCACCCACGTGGCTTGGAAGCGGCGGGTACCAGTTCCGTCCGTGAACTCATGGGTCCACACCCTGCGAAATCCCTCGGTCGTCAGTTCGGCGTCTCGTGCCAAGAAACGGTCCTGTGCCGACCCCGTCCTGTTCCAAAACTCAGCCGACGCCAGGATCTAGAGTTTGCAGGACCACTAGTGTTGTGCTGCCAAAGTCCCTAGCCCTCGCGCTTGTTTGTGGGTAGCTTATATGCATGGCAACGAAGACGAAGAAGATACGGCTACGGCGCGGAGATCGGCGGATACTTGAAGAGTGGGTTCGGTCCCGGACGATGGCACGCCGGCAGGTAGAACGGGCGAAGATCGTACTGGCGGCGTCTCGGGGAGAATCGAGTCGGGCGATCGCATCGTCGGTGGGAGTGGCCCGAGACACGGCACGATTGTGGATGCGGCGCTACGAGGCGGAGGGTCTCAAGGGGATCGAGGAAGACCGTCCACGCTCGGGTCGCCCGCGAACGATCACGCGGGAGATCGAGGAGATGATCGTACACAAGACGGTGAGCGAGGACCCGCCTGCGGGCGTGTCGACGCACTGGACGACACGTCTGATGGGTGAGGCGCTCGACATGCACCCTGTGACGATCTGGAGGGTGTGGCGCAAGCACGGCCTGAAGCCGCATCAGGTGAAGCGCTTCAAGCTGTCGCGCGACCCACGGTTGGTTGAGAAGCTTCACGACGTGGTGGGGGTCTACATGAATCCACCCGCAAACGCCGTCGTATTCTCATTCGACGAGAAGAGTCAGATCCAGGCCCTGGACCGTACGCAGCTGGGCCTACCCCTGAAGAAGGGTCGCGCAGGAACCATGACGTATGACTACAAGAGGTACGGCACGACGACCCTCTTTGCGGCCCTGGACATGGCTACCGGCCACGTCATCCATGACTGCATGCCCCGTCACCGGCATCAGGAGTTCCTGAAGTTCATGAAGACCGTCGAGCGCAGTGTCGAACCCGACCTCGATATCCATGTCAGGTCAAGTCCCGGGTTGTGTGTAAAAGCGCGTGAGGCTGCTCCTTGGTAATTCGTCTAGGCTGCCTTGTCGACCTCCTTGGGCTCGAGGAGTGACAGGTCGAGGTATCGGCGGCTGGCCCAAGCCTCGGTGGTCCGGAGTGCGACGGCGGTGATGAGGCGAAGCGCGCTGGCGCGGTCGGGGAAGGCACCGACGGATCGGATGCGGCGCTTGATCTCGCCATGCAGTCGTTCGAGTCCATTGGTGGTTCTCAGACGCCTCCAGTGCGCCTCGGGAAACGCGTAGAACTGCGTAGCGGCAGCGAACCCTCGGTCCAGCACGGTCATCGCCTCAGGGAGCTCCTTGCTCCAGCGGGCTTTGATCTCGGCCAGACGTTGCTTCGCGCCGGCCAGGCTGGGTGCCTTGAAGACGGTGGCGACCTCACGGGCCATGCGTTTACGTAGGCGATGCGGGACCTTGGCCATGACGTTGCGTTGTAGATGAACCGTGCAACGCTGGCGGCGTACTTCGGGCAGGAAGCGACGCACGGCGGCTGCCAGGCCCGCGTGCTCGTCGGCGATCACGAGCTGGACGCCACTGAGGCCCCGGTCGAGAAGCTGTGTGAGGAGTTCTCCCCAGCTCGCCTCTGATTCCTCCGCGCCGATCGTGATGCCAAGAAGTCGGCGGTGGCCGTCCGGCCCGACCGCGTAGGCCACGAGCGCGCTCACGTTTTCGACCTTGCGTGCCCAGCGTGCATCGAGATACGTCGCGTCCAGGTACAGGTAGGGGTGTGGGCCCTCGATGGCTTGGCTACGGAGCTCCTCGACGGCCTGCTCGAGTCGCTTGGCCGTACGGCTCACCGTCGAGCGCGAGACCTGCTCGCCCATGAGCGCTTTGGTGACCTCGCCCATCTTGCGTTGCGATACCCCGCTCACGTACGCCTCCACGATCATGTCGTCGACCTCTGCTGTCCTGCGCTGGTAGCGACCCATGACGTCTGCGGGCGAGCCCTCCCGGCTGCGTGGTACCGTCACCTCGATCTGGCCCATGCCGGTCAGCAGACGCCGCAGGTAGGTCCCGTTGCGGTGGCCCGTCCGGCTCCCAATGCGCTCGAAGCGTCGGGCTCCGACCATCGCCTTCAGCTCCTCCTCGAGCACCATCTCGAGCGTGAGTCGGATCGCGCCCTGAAACAGTGAGCGTAAATCCTGGCGTAGCTCGTCTTGTGTCGATGCTTCTACTGCGATCATCTTTTCCATCTGAGGAAGCTCCTTTCCAGGGTTACGGTCCTGCTTCGCAGGCCTCGAACTCCCTGGGTTCATTTGACGGTGAACAATTCAAAAGGAGCTTCCTCTTTCTTTGCCAGCCTGTCCACCCGCTCCGGACACCTTCTCGCTTTTACACAATCTTAGGGACACTACCGAGCTCACCGCACCGAACGCTTGGTTGTACGCGGTCGTGGACGCGTCGGGAGCCGAGTTCGCGCGGCCGCTTCGGCTTACTCTCCTCGACCTCGACCGCGTTGGGCAGGAAGCGGTGGGCCCCGCGGAGCCGGTTGCGCCACAGTTGCTGCCGGGCCATGTAGTGCGCCTCTTCAGACCTTTCGAAATGCAGCACGCCTTCACGCTTCGGGCGGGGCGGCGCGAGTACGTGGCGCGAAAGATGACCGTCCTCCCTGGAGCCAATTTCGACGGTGCTGCGGTCGACGCAAGTATGAGAGACTCGAGCCGGTCCGACGCCTTGATCCGTCGGTATTCGGCGTAGAGTCGAGTGATACGTTGCGCAATCCTTCACAGAACGCAAGATATATATTGCTCTTGATCTATGGTAAGGCAAGGCTTAGCTTGCGATTTCTGTGGATGGAGACAAGCTAAAGCTTGCCAGACGCGAGCCTCGATTGAGAGGAATGCGGTATGAAGGCCTCAGACAGACGAATTCGAGATCTGGCCAGACACCAGTTGGATCGGCGCCTGGAGGAGATCCGCAGATTGGCTCCCAATTTGCAGACGCCCCAAGGTGGGTGGGTGGGTGCACTGAGAACCGCATACGCGATGAGCCAGGCGGACTTGGGTCGGCGTATGGGCATTTCTAGGCAAGCGGTCAGCCAGTTGGAACAGCGAGAGTCTGACGGTTCCGCCACGCTCAAAGCACTAGAGCACGCAGCTCAAGCTCTAGGTGGCGAGTTGGTGTACGCCATTGTCCCCAAGCAATCCATAGCTGGAGTGCTCGAGAGACGAGCTCTGCGTCTGGCCACCCAAATGACCGGGTCGGTTCGCCATACGATGCGTCTGGAGGACCAAGCGCCGGAGTCGGACCTGGACGAACGGGCGAACGCTCTAGCCCAGGAGTTGCTCGCATCCCCCGGACAACTGTGGTCCATTCCCGATGACGAGTGAGCTTCCCCACGGGGCTACCCCTATCGACCCCGATGAGGCCGAGGGGCTGCTACACGCGCACGTTTCGAAGCGTCATGAGTTGGACGAACTCGAAGAGGCAAACATTCACCTAGGGCTGGAATGGGCCCAACGAAGGGCGATTCTCGGGAGGAGGCGGGCGGACGTCCTCATGGAGGACTTCCTCTACGAACTACATCGGCGAATGTTCAGCGCTGTTTGGGCTTGGGCTGGCCAGGTGCGCCGAACTGACAAGAACATCGGAGTCGATAAGCTCACCATCCGTCCGGAGGTCAGGAAGCTGGTGGATGATGCACGCTATTGGCGGGAGAACGAGGTCTACGGACCCGACGAACTTGCGGTGAGATTCCACCATCGCCTCGTTTGGATTCACCCGTTTACGAACGGCAACGGACGACACGCCAGAATGATGGCAGACCTGATTACACAACAGGCGGCCCGGCCTCCGTTTTCATGGGGAGGCGCGAGTCTGATCGCGACATTGGAGCTACGAACCGCGTACATCAGCGCCTTGCGCCAGGCCGATCGGGGCGATGTAGGACCGCTGCTGGACTTCGCTCGGTCGTAGTGCGTACAGTTTTCTTGAGCTACACCGTGCCGCGTCTCAGGATCAACTTTGAAGTGCAACGTGTGTTATACGCGGAGTAGTACATAACGATGAAGCCCCTCTAAGTTTGAGGTCTATTTAGCTGGGTTAGATCGAAGACCTCTCCGGTCTTGAGGAGACGAAGGGTGAGCGCGGCGAGCTTACGGGCCAGCGTCACACGAGCGACCGAGGAAATACTGACACCAAGCCCATCATCGTCGAGAACCTCTTCGAGGAGTTGAGTGAGC
>JADFSR010000080.1 GCA_022560615.1 Gemmatimonadota bacterium | reverse complement strand
GGGACATCCCTGGAACTCCGTGGGCGACGACGGCTCCACCTGAACGTGCACGAGTCCGGCCGCGGGCCACCAAATCGCGCCTTCGAGAAGGACCTGGGAGTCCGAAGCTCGCTCGAGAGCCTTCAGCTCCTTTGTATGTCTAGACATCACCATCGCCGAGACCGCGGCGTCGAAGGCGTCTTCGCCCGAGGCCGCCACATCGACCATCGCGTGCGGGAGCTCCGGGAACGCTTCCCGCAGGTAGGCCAACCGAGCCTCGGGGCTCGACTTCACGACCGGTCCGGTGAGTAGCCTCGGGTAGATCTCGATCACCATCGGCCGTATCGGCTCGTGGAACGGCCAGACCGAGAAGTCCGCCGCGTGCAGCGCGCCGAGGCACGGCATCCCGCGAAGCGATCCCGTCCCTACCGCCCCCGCGCCCCCGATCTGGAAGACGCTCTTGGGCGCCGATCCGCCCACCCGGGGCGATTCCATTTCTGTGCGCCTGAAGTGCTCAGGCAGCTCCGGCTTCTTCCTTCCAGGCCTGCCCCAGAACGGTGGCTCACATTCCGCGAGCCATGCCTCACCGTCCTCCGTCACGATCCCCCAGAGATCTTCAACTCGCCTCAATCCACGCTGGCGGAAGAACCACTGGGGCACCGAAAAGGCAAAGTCCAAGCCGACCACGAGACCGGGGTCGCGTTCGGCTTCGGTGACGAGCTCGTCTACGATTTCCTCTCGCGATCGTCCACACTCCAGCCGCACGAGTCGGCCGTCGCGGACCTCGGCCAGCCAGATCTTGGAGCGTGCGCCTTGCTTTGCGCCGGACCAGTCGATGGCGATGTGTCTCATGGGGTTAGGGGTCCCATCGAGCTATCCCCGAGTCCCGGGGCGGAGGACATGCTTCCTGACCCAGCCCCTCGACGTTGCACAGTTCTGATCGAAACCTCAAGTCGGTCCACCTGGTCTACACGGTTCGGTTCTCGAGGCGAATCTACGTGCTGCGTTCGTTTCAGAAGAGGTCGAAGAAGGGCAGAATGCAGCCACGCGCCCTCGCCCCTTGTCCGAGAGACCGGCGCTCGGCTTACCAAACCAAAGCCCGGTTTACCTCGAATGCGGAGCCCGGATGGTGAGCAGTAACTCAGCGTCGTCGATAACGCGGTACGCGACATTCCTGAGGAGTTCTGGCGCGGCCCGGCGGAGGGTTTAACTCTCCACTGAGTACTAAACGTCGGGGCTTATACATATATACCGACGATTTGGTATCTTCATGGCATGACAGCTCCGAAGAGGGATCAGGCCCTCCAACTCATCCGAGAACTGGGCATTGTGCGGCCCGTCGACCTCGAGACTCACGGAATCTCTCGCGGACTGCTGTATCGGCTGGTCCGGGAGGGCCAGGTCGAGCGGCAGGCTCGGGGGATCTATGTTGCCGCGGGCCATACGCTGACTGCGGGCCATACGCTTGCTCACGTAGCCAAGCGACTACCGGCAGCAGTCATTTGTCTCCTCACCGCGCTACGCTTTCACGAGCTGACGACCCAGAACCCCGCCGAGGTGTGGATCGCACTGCCCGAGAAGGCGAGAAGGCCGCAGCTCGACTACCCGCGGCTCCGCGTTGCCCGGTTTTCGGGTCCGGCGCTGACCGAGGGGATCGAGACGCATGAACTCGAGAAGATCCAAGTCCGCGTGTATTCGGCTGCAAAGACCGTCGCCGACTGCTTCAAGTATCGCCACAAGATCGGTGTCGATGTCGCGGTCGAGGCTCTGCGCGACTACAGTCGCCGTCATCGCGGTGGCGCGGCGGATCTGGCGCGCTTCGCTCGCATCTGTCGTGTAACGCGAGTCATGCAGCCCTATCTGGAGGCGATCGCGTGACCGGCGAGAAGAGGAACCTTCCGGCCTCCGTCGCCGCGCGACTGCTCCACCGAGCAAGGCAGAGGGGTGACGACTACCAGACACTGCTTACGAGCTTCTGTCTCGAGCGCTTCCTCTACCGCCTCGGTGCCTCGGAGGTGCGGGACCGCTTCGTGCTCAAGGGCGCCATGCTCCTCCGCCTCTGGTCGGATCAACCCTACCGCGCCACGCGGGACCTGGATATGCTGCGGACGGGGGACGGCTCGTTCGCGGCCATCCTCCGAGACTTCGAGACGATCTGCGCCACGCCCGCCGAGCCGGACGCCGTCGAGTTCGATGCGGGCACGGTCCGGATCGAAGCCATCCGGGCCGGGGACGAATACGCTGGAACACGGACCATACTGCCCGCGCGCTGCGGAACGGCCCGCCTGAATCTGCAGATCGACTTGGGACTATCTGGCGGGACACTTCGCATTCGATCGCGCGACTCTGGTGGAGGCGGTTCGTAGGACCTTCGAGCGTCGGCGGACACCGATCCCGGAGGAGAAGCCAATAGGTCTCACGGTGGAGTACTGGAAGAATCCGTCGCGGCCCGCCCAGGTACGGGCGTTCGCACGCCGCGCCGGCATCGCCACCCCCGACGATCCAGGGAGAGAGTTCGCGGAGGGGATCGGTGCGTTCCTGCTGCCGGTCCTCGATGATCTACGCGGCGGTGGCGGGCGTGAGGGGAGTTGGCCGCCGGGCGGGCCGTGGACCCCATGAACCGCGGTTTCCCAAGCGGTCTTCGCCGATCTCCTCGACGTCAGCCTCTCCACGGTGCGCGTCTGGGGAGCTTCCTTCACGAGCACGAGGTAGCGGTCTAGCGCTCACCCCCCGACCGCCGAATCCTCTGCGAAGCTTCCTTACGGCTCCGGTAGCTGTCATACGAGCGCTGCCGCATGTACTTGGAGTCGGCTTCGCTGACCTGCTCCGTCGCCATCAAAGCCGACATCGAGTGCAGGTCGCTCACCTCCTCGTCGAGACGCGCGTCATCGAACCCGGCATCGATGATCCGGTCGCGCACCGCCCTGAGTTTCTCCGCGCCTGCGAGCGAGTCCCCGCGCTCGCGCGCTTCCAGAGCCTCGGTGCGCGCCCGGGCGGCTGCCAGGAAGAGCACCTCGCGGCGAACCTCCGGCTCCACGTGTCCGCCTTTTTCAGGTGTGAGCGTGAGCGGCAGCTCGATCGTGCGCAGCTCCACGCCGCCCTCCTTTGTGAGCACGTGCGCCTGCACGGTGATGCGCGCCAGGTCGGCCTCTTTGCTCGCGCCGTCCTCTCCCTCCGTCGCCTCCGGGGGGATCAGGAACTCGGCCAGCACCAGCCTGGGCTCGCGCGCGTACAGATCACCGACCTCGAGCGTGAGCTTCTCTCCCTCGGCGTGCGACGGATACTGGTGCAGCACCTGCAGGAAGTCCGCGTCCACGCCGGGCTCGACCGTCACGCGCACGTTCTGCGCCGAGAGCGAGAGCAGGCCTTCGAGCTCTTCTTCGAAGACGCCGGCAGCCTGCTCGATCTCCTCGATGTAGTAGGTGGCGCCACCGCCGGCGTCGGCCATGTCCGAGAGCAACTGCTCGTCGAACTCGATACCGAATCCGATGGTGGTGGTCGTGATGCCCGCCTCCTGTCCGGCCCTGCACAGGCCGACGAGCGTATTGGGGTCCGTGATACCCACGTTCGCGTGCCCGTCCGTGAGCATGAGCACCCGATTCACGCCGCCCTCGACCAGCCCGTCGGCCACTAGATCGCGCGCGCGCAGCCAACCCCCGCTCAGGTTGGTCGTACCGCCGCACCGGATCCCGCCGATGAGCTCGCTCGTATTCTCCCGATCCTTGCCGGACGCCGGCACCGCGATGACCTCCACCTGATCGTCGTACGCTACCACGCTGACGACGTCCTCGAGCCACAGCCTCTGAACGAGCATCGCCGCCGCATCGCGCGCCGCGGCCAGCTTCGGCCCCGCCATCGATCCCGAGCGGTCGAGCACGAGTGACAGATTGAGGGGGATGCGCTCTCGGTCTTCGGGCTGCTCACCCTCGATGCGCAGCAGCAGTCGAACCAGGAAACCGCCGTCGGCTACCGGCTCGTGATCGATCAGAACGGATGTTTTCATCGGGTACCTCCATCGGAGTTGATGGAGGAAAGCTGAGGGGGGGGTGTGACAGTGCAGCCTAACCGGCCAACGCCCCCATCCTGGCCCGTACCATCTGCCTCAACTCTTCCGGCTCCACGATCTCCGCGTCCGACCCGTACTGCAACACGTGACTGAGGATCCACTCTGGGTCCGCGACGTGATGACGGGCCGTCACGCTCCCGTCGTCGTGCTGCTCGAGCGATGCGTTGCCGTGTGTGGCGCGCTCCCTGATCCAGCGTGCCACGCGTGGGCCGTACCTGACCAGCACGTCGATGTTCGCGTCCGCGAAATAAATCTTGCCCCCGTCGACGAACGCCGTGGCATCGAAGTCATCCGGAACCTCGAAACTGCCGTCGGTCGTGTCGGACTCGAGCACACGATCGATCCTGAAGACGCGCACGCCTTTGCGAGTGCAGCAGTAGCCGACCGTGTACCATGAGCCCTCCGCGTAGGCCACCACGTAGGGATGGATGACGCGCACCTCCGCGTCCCCGGCGCCCGGCCGCGTGTAGTGAATCGCGCAGGGGATCCGATTCTTCGCGGCCGCGATGAGCGTCTCCCGGTGTCCCGCCTCGTCGGGCCAGTGTTCCGGCGCCGTGAAACGCTCGGCCAGCGCCTCTTCGTTCGTGGTGCCCATGAAGGCCTCCGCACGGGCGAGCAGCGCGGCGCGAGCGTCCGCGTCTCCCAGCCGGCTGGTGGCCACGGTCCCTCGTAGGGCCAAAGCGAGGCAGAGCGTCTCCCGTGCGGAGAGCTTCACGGGCCGGTCCAGCCCACCCGTGCGCAGCACGCGAACGCGATCCGACTCGATCAGGATCTGCACGTCGTCGGGCCACCCACCAGGGTGGTAGAACACCCGGTTCGTCACCTCCTCGATATCCTCTAGGATGGTGCCCTCCGACGCTCCGAGCTGCGCGGCGAGTTCGGGCAACGAAGCGCCCCCGTGCCTGCTCGCGGCCGGCAGTACGTGAAGCAGCCGTTCGAGGCGGTCCCGGGCCGTCGTGCCGTCAGGCATCCCCATCCCCACCCCCTCCGTGTCGTTCGATCACGCGTGAGGCCATCGCTCGGAACTCACTCCGAAGCGATTCGGGGCCTTCGACGGTCGCATCACCCGCCATGCTCAGGAGCCAGCGGAGAAACGGGTCGCGTCGATGAATGTCGAAGGAGCGTACCTGAGCGCCGTCCTCGTGCTCGGTCACGAGACGGCCGTGGCCGTTGCGTTCCGCCCAGAGAGAGCGCGGGAACTGGAAACGCACAGTCGCTTCGAGCGATTCTTCCGGGTCGCCGCCCAGCTCCCATGCGCTACGGCCCACGAAGTGCTCGAGCCTGAAGTCGGGGGGGATTTCGTAGTCGGGCGTGCCCGGACTCGACCGGTTGGCTGTGGCGCCCCGCATGCGGCTCACGCGGAACATGCGAACCTCGTCCCGCGCCTCGTCGTGGCCTACCAGGTACCATCGCCCATGCTGGAAGAAGAGTCCAAGGGGCCGGACCGAGCGTCGCTCACTCGAGTCGCGCGTCATCGTGTGGTACTCGAAGGCCACCACCTTGCGAGCCAGTAGAGCCTTTGAGAGCGCCTTCAGCGTGCCCGAGGACGCGATCGCTTCGGGCTCCTCGACCTGCAGGACCGCGGTTGGGTCGAGCAGTTCCACATCCAGGTCGAACGCCAGCTTCCGGAACGCGGAGCGCGCTTCTCTCGCCAGGGGGAACGCTGGGAGCGAGGCCACCTGTTGCAGGCCGTCGAGTGCCGCGCCCGCCTCGTCCTCGGTGATCTCGAAGTCCGACGGGGAGCCCGACGGAAGCAGGTCCGCTGCTCCGGCCTCCGAGACGAGCCTCAGGTAGGGCAGGTGGAAGTTCTTCTTGGCGAGCCGGTACCCCTGCAGCTCCTCGGCACCGTGGCTGATCGTGTAGGTGACCGTCTCGATCGGGATCCCCAGATCCCTCAGCTCGTCCTTGTCGCGCTCGAACATGCGGCGGATCGACTGCTTGTCCTTCGACGACCCCTCCAGCCCAGGTGTGTAGGCCGGCACGTTGGCCCAGACCTCATCGACCGGCGCGGGGAAGTGACGGCTCGCCAGGTACGCGATCATGTCGAGCCAGCGCTGGAGTTTGGTGGGTGTGTCGGCCATGGGCTCGAGGGAGAAGTCATCCCAACACATGCATCCCGGCACGTAAATCATAGGGTGGGTGTGTGACGCTGGGTCGGGTCCGGGATGGACGCGGGCAATGTATGCTGCGCCACCGAGAGTGTCATCCGTCCGGTGATCCATGCCTAAGCCGGGAGGGCGTCACGCGACAGGTGGAAGGCGGGGCCATGCTCCTCGGACTTGCGCTATTCGACGACCTCGAGCGCCTTTACTGAAGCGGTTGAGGTAAACCATTGAGCCGATTAGCTTTTTCGGCTCTCGGGGCCTGTAGCTCAGTTGGTTAGAGCGCACGCCTGATAAGCGTGAGGTCGGAAGTTCAAATCTTCCCAGGCCCACTTAGTAAGTATAAGCCCCGTATGGCCTTACGGCCTGCGGGGTTTTGCTGTGACAGAAAAGGCCTGAGGTCTGTAGCAGAAGCTGTGACAAAAGCGGGCGCTGGGTGCGCGGCCGTCGGGCTTTCTTGCTCGGTCAGGAGGCTCATCCAGTCTGCCAAACGTTTCGTCACGGGCGACTAGCTCCCTCGGGACGGCGTC
>JADFSR010000079.1 GCA_022560615.1 Gemmatimonadota bacterium | reverse complement strand
CGGTCTCCGCGGCGGAGCTTACCCTCGCCCTCATTCTCTCGATGGTTCGGTGCGTGGCGGAGGCGGACGCCTCGATACGGGCCGGGGAATGGGCTCGATCGCGTTTCAAGGGTGCGGAGCTTCGGGGGCGCACGCTCGGCCTCGTGGGTGCGGGCCGCATCGGAGGTGAGGTCGCGAAGCGGTGTCGGGCGTTTGGCATGAACGTCGTTGCGTACGACCCCTATCTCACCGACGAACGGGCGGCGGAGATCCACGCGGAGAGGGCGGAGCTGTACGACGTGCTCGAGCGCGCCGACGTCGTGTCGTTGCACGTGCCTCTGACCGACACGACCAGGGGTATGATCGCCGCCGCGGAGCTCGCACGCATGAAGAAGGGTTCCTTCCTCGTGAACGTCGCCCGTGGGGGCATCGTCGACGAGGCCGCACTCGCGGCCGCTCTGGAGTCGGGCCACCTCGCGGGTGCCGCGCTCGATGTATTCGCGAACGAGCCCCTCGAGGAACACTCCGCTCTCCGGCGCGCTCCGAATCTCGTTCTCACGCCCCACCTGGGGGCTTCCACGCAGGAGGCACAGGAGCTCGTCGCGACCGAGATCGCGGAGGCCGTGCGTGCGGCTCTGGCCGAGGGCGATCTTTCCCGCGCGCTCAACGCGCCCGCGATCGGTGGCGACACCGTGAAGGCGCTGGGCCCCCTCTTCCGACTCGGCGAGGCGCTTGGACACCTTGCCCGCGCGCTGGCCCCGGGCGGTGTCTACGAGGTCGAGGTGCGGTACGCCGGCGATTCCGATGAGGCGCTCGAGCCCCTGACCGCCTACGTCTTGGTGGGCCTGCTCCGTGACGTACTCGGGGCAGATCAGGTCAACTTCGTGAGCGCGGGCCACCTGGCACGGCAGCGCGGCATCGGCGTGGCCAGGACGCGCCTCTCCCAGCACGAGGACTACACCGAGTACGTCGAGATCGTGGTGCGCGCCGACGGAGACGACCTTCAGCTGGCCGGAGCGCTTCTCGGCGACGTGCATCCCCGCATCGTGCGCATCGCCGACTATCATGTGGACGTCGTGCCGTCCGGCACGCTCATCGTGCTCAAGAACCACGACGTGCCCGGCGTGATCGGACGCGTTGGCACCATTCTCGGGGACCATTCGATCAACATCGCCGGGTACCACCAGGCCCGGCTTTCGAAGGGGGGTGACGCTCTGGCCGCGATTGCGGTCGACGGCGAGGTCGACGGCGGTGTCAGTTCAACCTTGCTCGAACTCCCCGAGGTGTCCAGCGCGGTGGTTGTAAGGCTAGGATAGTAGCTGGGTCGCGCGTGCGACCCTCCACCCCTCCGCTCCTCAGTAGAGATACGATGCTGACCGATCTGCAGACGAAGAAGCTGACGCGTTACTTCCGGGTCTACGACATAGACGACGATGGCCGCATCGCCCGAGCCGACTTCGAGCGCATCTTCGAGAACGTTCGGATTCTCCGTGGTGAGAAAGACGGCTCGAGCGGATACCGGACGCTGCGTGATCTCTACATGGGGCTCTGGGAGCGACTCGAGGCTGCTGCGGACGGCAACCGCGACGGCGGCGTCGACCTCGACGAGTGGCTCGCGTACTGGCAGCTCGCGCTCGCGGACGACGAGCGTTCCGAAGCCGAAACGCGGGCGCTTACGGACCGTCTCTTCGAGGTGTTCGACGTCGATGAAGACGGGACGATCGGCCTGAGCGAGTTCTCGGACTTCTACGGCGTGTTCGGGTTGGCCGTCAGCCTCGCCGAGACCGTTTTCGACGAGTTGGACACCGACGGCGATGGGGTGATCACCCGTTCGGAGCTCCTCGACATCAGCCGACAGTTCTACCGTAGTGACGATGTCGAGGCCGCGGGGAACGTTCTCTTCGGGCCGATCGGCGCCTGATAGGAGTGCCCCGAGCGGATCTCGGGATGAAGCTCACGTTGTTAGGCGGAGATGGGTTGACCCGATCGCAGCCGCTCAGGCACCAGGGAGGTAGTCATTCGCCTCGACGAGCTTGAGGGTCGGATCACTACTCACCAGTTCCCGAGCGGCCCGCCTGAACACCAGCGCAGCGTACCCACCATTTCTTCCGTGTCAGTAGCAATGACTTGTTAGAGTTCAGGCGGTACGGTCACCCCTGATGGGTGACACAATACACACCCCTGATGGGTGACAGTCTCGACCCTTAACGTGGCGCCAATTCCTCACGAATTGGGAGCGCGCCCATGCCATGGATGGAGACTGATCCCGTGACCCAACGCAAGCGATTTGTCCTGGAGACCCAGGGCGGCCTGTTCTCTCACGCCGAACTCTGCAGACGCTACGGCGTGAGCCGTCAAGCCGGCTACAAGTGGCTCGAGCGATACGAACTCGAGGGGCCCGACGGCCTTCTCGATCGATCGCATCGGCCCCGTATCTGCCCTCATGCTACCGACCCCATGATCCTCGAAGCGGCCTTCGAGCTCCGTAGGCAGCGACCCCGGTGGGGGGCAGGCAAGATCCTCGGTCGACTCGAGACGCTTCATCCCGACTGGCCTCTGCCCGCCCCGCAGACCCTGCACAAGCACTTCGTCCTCAAGGGTCTCGTCAACCGCAACAAGAAGCGGCGTAAGCCGACCCATCCCGGTCGGCCCACTGCGACCTTCGACGCACCCAACGGCATCTGGTCTGCCGACTTCAAGGGCCAGTTCAAGACCCTCGACGGCATCTACTGCTATCCCCTCACCGTCCAGGACGGCTATAGCCGCAGCCTCCTCGGTTGCCAGGGGCTAGCCGGCACCACCTACGCCGGAAGTCGTCGTGTCTTCACGCGCATCTTCCGCGAGTTCGGGCTCCCTGACCGCATGCGCACTGACAATGGGCCGCCCTTCGCTTCCATGTCCCTCGGCCGCCTGTCTCGCCTCTCCGTCTGGTGGATCAAGCTCGGCATCATGCCCGACCTCATCGAGCCCGCATCACCCCAGCAGAACGGCCGACACGAACGCATGCACAAGGATCTCAAGGCCGACACCACCATTCCGCCGGCCGCCAACCGCAGCGCACAGCAGCGGCGCTTCAACGCCTGGAGGATCGACTTCAACGAGGTCCGGCCCCACGAGGCGCTCGCCAACAAGACCCCCGCTTCAGTCTATGAGCCCTCTTCCAGGACCTTCCCTTCGAAGCTCCTCACCCTGGAGTATCCAGCTCACTTCGAGGTCCGAAAGGTCTCCTCCAATGGAGGCATCCGGTGGCACTCCGCCTGGGTCAACGTCAGCCATCTCCTCGGCGGCGAGTACATCGGTCTCGAAGAGGTCGCCTCCGACGTCTGGGCCGTCTCCTTCGGGCCCGTCTCGCTCGGCTGGCTCCACACGACCAAGCTCGCCATTCTCGATCACGACGGCTTCTCCTCGCGTAACCCCAAACGATGATCTCTCGCTTCGCGTCCCTCCGCGCTTCGCGCTGCGAGCTCCGGGGGGAGGAGGAACAATTACAAAAAAACACCTGCAGCTTAGTTTACGAGACTGTCACCCATCAGGGGTGTGTAAGTGTCACCCATCAGGGCTACCGTTCAAAGCCGGCCCGACCCGCTCTGGAGGCCACATCTCAAGGTGACAAGAATCACACCCCCGGAAGCTTCCTCGCCGTACCTCGCGGCAGCCGCTTCCCCCGCCATTATCTCAATGCCCTCAACGCAATCGAAAAGTAGGCGCGGGATGCCTGGCAGTTCGAGCCACTGATCCAGCGCCGAGCTTACGGCCGCAGCGACCAACCGATCGTCGCCCTGCAGCCACCCCTCCAAGGGAGGCGCGCCCAGGTTGTTCCGGATACGGACGCGGTCGACGAAAATGAGCGGCGGCATCGCGCTCGCAGCGACCGGCGAAGGGGCAGGTACCTCCGCGGTGCGGGACGAGCAGGCTGTCGCGGTCACGCCTATAGCGCCTCCAGCGATGACGGCCAGCAATGGGACTAAGTGTCGGCGCAAAAACAAATCACGAGTATCCAGCGCAACTCTAACGCAGCGGTGCCCCATGGTCACAGGATGACGAGCAATGAAGGTGGTGATCAGTAGGGCTTTAGGGTGACTTGCGGCGTCTTGTGGGATGGATGGGCAAGTGTTAGAGTTACGCATAGTGAGGCGTAACCCTAACAGGGAGGGATGTCGTGGACGCCGAAGCGGTACGCCAGCTGCTCGTCGAATGCAAGATCGCGACGATGCCCCAGCTCAAGTCTGTGCTCGGAACCGAGGTCGACATGACGGTCTTCCGTAGGCTCCGCGAGCTCGCCTATCATTCGAGCTACTCCCACCGCGGCAAGTACTACACGCTGGACGCGGTCGCCGAGTTCGACGATCTGGGTTTGTGGTGCTTTCGCTCCGTGTGGTTCTCTCGGCACGGAACGCTCGTCAAGACATGCGAAGTGCTGGTGCAGGAGGCAGAAGCAGGCTATGCGACGGACGAGCTCGAAAACGTGCTCCACGTCGGGGTGAAGGATCCGCTGCGAAAGCTGGCCCTGGACGGTCGCATCTTCCGCGAGAAGATCGACGGGCGCTTCGTACATTTCGCCGCCGACAGCTTGGTGCGAAGCAAGCAACACCGAGCGCGGCACGTCTGGGAAGCGCAGCCCCAGGACCTCCCCTTCGGTGCAGGGCTGCGCGTGGTGCCTGACGAGCTGAGGGCGGCCATCGTACTGTTCTTCTCGCTACTCGATGAACGCCAGCGACGCTTGTATGCGGGCCTTGAGTCGATGAAGCTCGGCCACGGCGGGGATCGACGCATCGCCGAACTTCTGGGTCTCGACGCGGGCACCGTGGCCACGGGACGAACGCAGCTTCTCACTCAGGACGTCGAGCGCGAGCGCGTGAGACGATCCGGTGGGGGACGGCCTCCTGCGGAAAAAAAACTCCGGACGTGATCGCCTCCATCGAGGAGTTGATGAAGCATGATGTGGCGGGCGATCCCATCACCGGCGTGCGCTGGACCCGACGCACAACCGAGAAGATCTCCAACGAGCTTCGGGGCCTCGGCATCTGCGTTTGTCCCAGGACCGTGGCCCGGATCCTCGAGGATCTCGACTACACGCTCCGCGTCAATCACAAGCGGGTTTCTCGAGGGTCGGGCCCGGACCGCAACGAGCAGTTCGAATACATCGCCAAGCAACGCACGAGTTTTGCCGTACGTGACCTGCCGATCGTGAGCATCGATTCGAAGAAGAGGGAGCTGGTCGGCAACTTCAAGAACAACGGCACGGCTTGGAAGCGCACTCCGGAGCTAGTGCGAGACCACGACTTCCGCTCCGAGGCCAAAGGCATTGCCATCCCCTACGGCGTCTACGACGTGCGCGCCAACCGCGGCACCGTCTTCGTGGGAACATCTCACGATACCCCCGACTTCGCCGTCGACAATCTCGTCCGATGGTGGGAATCCGAAGGACGCCAACGCTACCCCGGTGCTCGCGAGCTGCTCGTGCTCGCCGACAGCGGGGGCAGCAACAGTCCGCGCGTCCGGACCTTCAAGGTCGCCCTCCAGAATCGCCTCGCCGACACGCACCAGGTCAGTGTCACCGTATGCCACTATCCAGCCGGCGCCTCGAAATGGAACCCCATCGACCACCGCCTCTTCAGCCAGATCAGTAGGAACTGGGCCGCACAGCCGCTGCGCTGCTACGAGACCATCCTCAACTACATCCGCACCACAACCACCAAGACCGGCCTCCGCGTCACCGCCCACCTCATCGACCGGGACTATCCCACGGGCGTCAAAGTCCCCGATGACCAGTTCGCCGCCATCGCCCTCCAACCCCACGACATCCAGCCTCTACGCAACTACACCATCCGACCACGGTAATGACCACCCGACCAAATCAGGGAGTTATTCTTGCGCCGTCGCTTAGCCC
Source organism: Gemmatimonadota bacterium (assembly GCA_022560615.1). Taxonomy (NCBI): domain Bacteria; kingdom Pseudomonadati; phylum Gemmatimonadota; species Gemmatimonadota bacterium. Next base: position 841 of record JADFSR010000079.1, on the reverse strand, counting down.
TAGATCCCATCCACAAATAGCCTGTAAGGCCGGCGTGGGCGAGGGATCTGTAGAGGGATGAATGGGGACAGGGGTCGAGATCGGGGGAAAGGAGGTGTGGGAGAGGGCGGAAGGCCTGGATCCGGTTGAATTTGGTGTTCCTGGAGACACGTCGCCCAGGCAGGGGAGGGCAGGAGGGCTGGCTTCAGTTCACGCCATCATATGGCGGGCCAGGATGAGGAGGTTGGCGGAGACGATCGAGGCGCCGACGTAGCTGGCGAAGGAAGGCCGGCCGCTCCAAGTACAACGACGCAGGCCGAAGACGCGCTTGAGGAAGGAGATGACGCCTTCGATGCCGGCGCGGAAGTCGCGGAGCTTCTTGAAGATCCAGGTCTGCGTGACCATGTCTTCGACCGCGAGGCCGCGCCTCTTGGCGAAGACCATGTCCTGGACGCCGCCGGCCTTGGCGTAGCGGAGATTGTCCTTGCTGGCAAAGCCTCCGTCCGCGCTGGCCTGGCGCGGATAGTGTCCGTAGAGGTCCTGCTGGCGCTCGAGCATCCGGATGAGAAGTGTGGAGTCGGCGGGGTTGCCCTCTTCGACGACCCAGTCGAGGACGAGACCACTGGCGCCGCCCGTAAGGGTGACCTTGTGCCCGTAGTAGGTGCCGCGGTTGTCCTTGCGGATAATGTCAGTATGCGGCTCGAAGATGGAGACCAGCTTCTCCTCGGCCGGGACGCTCTCTTTGTTCAGCACGCGGCGACGGGTCTGCTCGACGACCTGACGGGCCAGGGGGACGTAGTGCTCGAGTTCGCAGGCCAGACGCTGGGCGAGCTCGGCCATGGGGCCCTGCTTGTCGCGCAGC
>JADFSR010000078.1 GCA_022560615.1 Gemmatimonadota bacterium | reverse complement strand
GTGGACGACCGGTTCGGCGCCCCCGGCAGGCGTCGCGACGCCTGGCGTTTGGCGAGCGACCTCCGGCGTGGGCTCCGGTGTGGTTTGGGGCAGGAGAAGCACGACGGCAAACGCCGCGACCACCAGCGCCGTCGCTAGCGGCGACACGCGCACGGGCGTCGGGTTCATGAGCCACTGCAACGCTCTTGCCAACGCCCCTGGGCGAGGTAGCGCTGCGATGTCGCCCATGACCTTTTGCTCGAGCCAGGCCGGCGCCACCGCGCGTGGTGCGGTAGTGCGGAAGGACTCGACCATTCGGTTCCACGCCTCGGCATCGGCGCGAGTCGTGGCATCGAGCGCGTCGGCTCCGACGTCACCGTCGAGGTAGCGATCCAGGTCGTCGGTCATGCGTACTCCTCCAAGAGGCCGCGCAGCGCCTGGCGCGCGCGGTGCACCCTCATCTTCAGCGAGGCTACCGAGAGGTCCATCACCGCAGCGATCTCCTCATACGACCGGCCCTCGACGTGCTTGAGCACGAACGCTTCACGCTGCTCCGGCGTGAGCGCGTCGAGTGCACCCCACACGCGGCTCCGCACCTCCGCCCCCTCCGCATCCGATGCCGGGTCGGAGCGGCCGCGAAGCACGCCCGCCATGGCGGTGAGGGAAATGTCAGTGCGCCGCGGGCTGCGGATGTGGTCCTTGCACAGGTTGGCCAGGATGCGGAAGAGCCAGGCCCCGACGCGGTCGGCATCGCGACACGTCCGGAGTTTCTGGAAGCCCTGCACCAGCGCACGCTGCACGAGGTCGGCCGCGTCGTCCTGACTCACCGCCATCCGCAGTGCGTGGCCGTAGAGCACGTCGCTGTACCTGCGCACCAAGAGCCGATAAGCGTCGCGGTCTCCGGCCAAGACATCGCGGACGACCTGCGCATCGGTTCGTTCCACAGGTGACACCATGGATGGAAGATATCGGGACAGGCGCCGCCCCCCCAGCGGGAACGGCGCCCGGACCCGATCGTCAGCCGATCAGCCAACTCGAGATCACGGCACCCCTCCACAGGGGTCCGATGCCTCTTTGCTTGCCCTGGGCGACCATCTTCTCGCCGAGCTCGATGAGCCGTCCAGCCCGCTCGAACATCGCGATCTGCACCTCGGTCGGAGCGTCGCCGATCGCGGCTCGGGCCTCCTCGTGGAGCGAGTTCGCCAGGTCGATCATCGCGCGCATCTCCTCCTCGGTGATGCCGCCCGGGAGGACCACGGCCTTGAGCGCCGACCAGCTTGCGGCCTCCGCGAAATGCACAGCGCGGCCATAGTGGCCCCGGGCGTATGCGGCTCGGGCCTTCTCGAGCAGTTCGTGAGCGGTCGCGAGGAACCTCGACTGCTCGTCGTCGATGGCGTTGTTCTCCAGCAGCCGCTCGGCGAGCGCGACCGCCGTCGCGCCCAGCTCGATGGCGAGCTGCGCGCGTCGCGGGCCTACGTCACTCCGCCGCTCGTTGCCTCCCCGGTCGGTCCCCCGGTCACGCCTTCGGTCGTTGGCGCGGCGGTCATGCGTGCGCTGATCACCGAAGATTGCGCGCTCGCCGGCACGCATGGTGTCACCGCGCGACAGCGCGTTGCGAGCGGAGACCGCCAGTACGTTGAGCTCCCGCGCCACATCCGCCGGATTGCGGAAGGAGTCGACGTCCTCGCCGATCGTGGAAGCAATCGCTTCCAGCCTCTCGACCATAGCGGTGACGGCACGACCGCCTCCCGTGGCCTCGATCGCTCGGACGACGAGCCGCCGAGCGTCCCGGGCCTTGTCGAGCGCTGCCCGACGATTGCCGCGCGCCAGATCGTCCTGTGCGTCTGTGAAGCGTAGCCGCGCGCGGTCGTGGAACTCCCGACCGTCCTGGACGCGAACGTCTCCGCGGCTACTGGCGACGTTGTTACTCGCGTCGGCGAGCTCCAGCGCGACGGCGATATTCGCCGTGCTCGCGAGCACTTCCAGTTCGATCGTTTCGTCCGGCGTGAACAGTTCGTCCACGATCGGCGTCGTCGGCGTGCCGTCCTCACAGGCGGCCACGGCCAAGATGCCCAAGAAGGCCAGCGTTGCTTTGGGTTTCAGGGTCTTCATGTCTTGTCTCCGTAGGGTTGGACGCTCTCTCGTTGGGCGGGCGTCAGAGACAAGACGGTCGAAGTCTCGAAAAGGTAACGCGCGTGGCCCACCCCCCTTTCCGATCACCCTTCTAGGGTCCGTCCGTGCCCGCTTGATTCCTCCCCGGGCCTGCGCGACAATGGCGCTCCCCGACCGACCGCAGAGGAGTGACATGGCTTCATGACCGGAGCCCCTACGACGTGAATCGAATCCTCGTGACCGGCGCCGGCGGGCAGATCGGTTCGTGGCTCTTGCCAGCCCTCCGTGAGCGGTACGGGGCCTCCAAGGTCCTCGCCACGGACGTGCGCCACCTCGGCCCGGAGATCACGGAGTCCGGTCCTTTTCAGCTGCTCGATGCTACAGATGCCAAGGCGGTCGGCCAGGCTGTGATGCGCCACGACGCGGACACGGTGTACCACCTCGCGGCGATCCTTTCCGCGGTGGGAGAGCGGGACCCACGCCTCGCCTGGCACGTGAACATGACCAGCCTGGAATCGGTGCTCGACGTGGCCCGCGAACAGAAGTGCGCGGTGTTCACGCCGAGCTCGATCGGGGTGTTCGGACCGGACACGCCCAAGGATCGAACTCCGCAGGACACGCTCATGCGGCCGGCCACGATCTACGGGATCACCAAGGTGGCCGGTGAACTTCTGTGCGACTATTACTTCCGGCGCTTCGGAGTGGACACGCGCGGCGTGCGGTATCCCGGGTTGATCTCGTACGGTGCGCCGCCGGGTGGGGGCACGACCGACTGGGCGGTCGACATTTTCCATGAGGCCGTCGCGCACGGGCAGTACACTTGTTTCCTTGGGCCCGACAGCCAGCTCGACATGATGTACATGCCTGACGCGGTGAGCGCGGCGATCGCGATCATGGAAGCCGATCCAACGAAACTCACCCACCGCAACGCGTTCAATTTGACGGCCATGCAACTGGCGCCTGAAGCGCTGGCTGCCGAGATCCGGAAGCACCTGCCGGACTTCACCATCGACTACGACATCGATCCGGTTCGGCAGTCGATCGCCGAGTCGTGGCCCGACTGCGTCGACGACTCAGCCGCGCGCGAGGAGTGGGGCTGGGAGCCGGCCTTCGACGTCGCGGCGACGACCCGAGACATGCTCACGCAACTGAGAGAAGAGTGACGCCATGCCTGTCGATCGACTGAGCGCCGTCCTGAATGCGCACGTCACCAGCCTCGAGGAGATGGGCACCGCAAAGGGACCGGAGACCGTCGTGGTCGCCGTGAAGCGGGCACAAGGTGACCGGGGTCCGCGCGTCCGCCTGCTGGGCGAGGGCGACAAGGAGTTCATCCGCCTCAACTCCAACTCTTACCTCGGCATGGGTCTCCGGCCTGAGGTCATCGCGGCCGAGGAAGAGGCGACGCGAAACTTTGGGGCGGGTCCCGGGGCGGTCCGCTTCATCTCCGGGACGTATCAAGCCCACGTCGCACTCGAGGCGAAGCTCGCCGACTTCCACACGCGGGAGGCGGCGATGATCTTCTCGTCCGCCTACGCCACCGTGGTCTCCACGATTACGCCGCTCGTCACGCCCGAGACCGTTCTGATCTCGGACGAGCTCAACCACAACTGCATCATCAACGCGATGCGGCTGAGTCGTCCCGCAGGTAAGGCGATCTACCCGCACAATGACGTCGCCGCGCTCGACGCTGCCCTCCGGGACTGGAAGGGGAAGGCGAAGCGGGCGCTCGTGGTGACCGACGGCATCTTCTCGATGCGTGGCGACCATGCGCCCGTAGACCAGATCCTGGACGCGTGTGTCCGCCATGACGCGGACTACGAGGAGAACGTCGTGTGCGTCGTCGACGACTCTCACGGGGTGGGCTCCTTCGGGCGCACCGGCCGGGGAGTGGAGGAGTACACGGGCAGCGCTCCCGTCGACATCCTCGTGGGCACGCTCGGCAAAGCGTTCGGAGTGAACGGCGGCTACGTGACGGCAAACGCGGCGACGATCCAGTTTCTACGGGAATCGTCGCAGATGTACATCTACTCGAACCCGATCACGGTGGGCGAAGCAGCTGCGGCGCTTCGTTCTGTCGAAATCGTCGACAGTGAAGTCGGTGTCGCACTACTCGAGCGCTTGCGGTCGTTGACGAAACGCTTCGAGGACGGACTCGGCCGGATCGGGATCGAGACGATCCCGGGCGAGCATCCGATCGTTCCGCTGATGGTCCGCGACACTCAGAAGACGCGAGATCTCGTCCAGTACCTGTACGACAACGGGGTCCTCGCAACCGGTCTGGCGTACCCGGTGGTGCCCCGTGGAGACGAAGAGATCCGCACCCAGATCAACGCCGACCACACGGAGGCCGACATCGACCACGTGCTCGGACTCTTGGAGGCGTTCCAGGGAAAGGCCTAGCAGCCCGTGGTAGAAGTACAGCGGGCCGCCACCTGGCATCGAGAAGGGTGCCGCGGCGGCGGTGGGATCCGCGTCGTGCAGGAGAACGCAAACCACACGCGTAATGCGGCGACATGGTCCGATGGGCGGGCGCTTCACGCGCGTAGCCGAGCCAGCTCTTGTCCTATCGCACGAGTGCGGTCATGGGACACACCCATCTCGTTGGCAAAGCTAGGCCAGTCGGCCACGGCCGCTGTGACCTCCTGGATCACCGAATGGCCTTCCTCTCGGCCCACGCCGGCCGCGGCACCTGCGTCCAATAAGTGCTTCACCCGGGGCCGCTGGGCCTCACCGGCCACCGCCATGGTGTGCCAGCCACCCATACCGTATGAAAACACCAGGTCGTAGGCCGGCGTCCGCGTCCACGTGCCGTCCCTGGCCATGATGAAGGAGAAGTTCTTGGTGTGGTCGTCGCGGTTGTGCGCCAGAACGTTGAACACCATGTGCCGGAAAGCGGCGATGAGTTGCCGGTGGTCCCGCGTTAGAGCCATGGTAGCCCGGAGCAGTGCGTCGTACTCTACGGAAGGGTGCCGATGGCTCGCGTGCAGCAGCCCGCTCAGCGTGTGGATATGGTGGCGGCCGCCGTTCCGGTCGAAACGCTCGACCCCGAAGTAGCGTGAACCATCGGGCGTCTCGAAGAGCCGCGTGTGCGCCATGACGATCCCGGCTTGGCGCGCCATGAGCGCGTACGCCGCCTCGACGGCTCCGATGTCCGGCCCGTCCTCGATCGCACCGAACTTGATCATGTAGTGCCGATAGCCCTCCGGTAAGTCGGTCGCGCCGCTGATGAGGTGGTCATCCTCTTCGCGCACGCCCACGATCACCTTCGGTCGAGCGCCCTGGGGCGAGCCGCCGGCGATAATGAGTTGGGGTAGCACGTCCTCGAGACTGCCCTCCAGGATCCGAGTCGCCTGGCCGGCGAGGTCATCCAGCTCTATGGCGCCTAGCGAGCCGATCTCGTCCATGTCGCGTGCCGGCTCGTACACCAGCGCGCCCATTCCTCGGTTCCCGATATAGGCAAGACGGTCGAGCGGCGAGATCTGATCCCGGACCATCCCCCACTTCCGTAACTGCCGATCCATGAGGAGCAGGCCCCATCCATCGGGCAACGAGTCATGGAACACACCGAAGAGCCCATCGAACACCAGGTCTTCGTCCTCATGCAGTCCGTCGGTCAGTGGGAGCTTGAACGGAGAGAGCGGCAGAGGGTCGTTCAGGAACGCCACGTCGTACTCGAGGAGAATCCGGCGATCCCGCTCGGCGAGCGTGCCAACCCGGATCTTCTCGTTGCCCCAGTCGAGGAAGACGTCGAGCCTACGCATCGCGGCGCCTCGCGCGCTTCCGCTTCTGCCGGACGCCCAGTTTCTCGAACTCGTCGAGAGAATGCGCCGCGGGCTCCGGGAACAGTCGGTCGAACCCGTCGATCGCGTCCAGGACCTGGGCGAGTCTGATCAACCGCTCCAGCGAGATCCTCCCGGTACGCTCGAACACGCGGTACGTCTCGAGCTTTAGGCCGGCGCGCACGGCCACCTCCTTCTGGGTCCAGTTCCGCGCCAGCCTAAGCGCTTTGACACGCGCAGCCAGACCCCGAGCGATCTCGTCGACCGTCCTTGGAGCAAGTAGTAACATAGTAGTGAATATCCTGTTACATATCGATAAGTGATAGTATGATATCACTACATTGGAAGGTGTCAATTCCTAAGGGAAAGAAATCGAACGGAATTGCGGCGTTCTCGCCAGCTCAGCGAAGGCGACGCCATAGCCGTCGCGGGCACCGCCGCCGAAGACGGTGGTCCTAGGAGCCCCAACGACGGAGATGGGGCCGTGCCACCGTAACCCACGACCTGGTATGTAGGTCACACATGGTGTAGGGCGCAGGGGGGTCGCGGCCCTGTCGGATAGCCTGCCGTTGCAGGGCCGACCATCACCACGCCTTCCACGAAGACGCGAAGCCAGTGGATCTGGCGGGTCAATCGCCGGTGCCAATCGTGCTCATCCTCGTGGCGACGGCCGCGTGCCACCTGCCGGCCCGGAACGAGTCCCGCGAGTCACTTCGTGAGCGCGCCATGCGGCTGCTCGCAGAGAGCTCGCACCAGCGAGCTCAGGACTTTCTCATCGCCCAAGTTCGGGGATGCCGCTGACCGTGCTCATCGCCCAGCTTCGAGGACGCCACTGACCGCGCTCTCGCGGATCACCTTCGACGACGTGAATCATGGTCGGAGTCTTC
>JADFSR010000077.1 GCA_022560615.1 Gemmatimonadota bacterium | reverse complement strand
GCCAGCGGGCTCGACTTCACCGGCAAGCGGGACCGGGTGGTCGCGAGTAGGGGCGAGTTTCCCACGGTCGGCCACGTCTGGCTCGCCCAGGAAAGGTTCGGCGCGGAGGTCGACTGGGTCCCGGTACGCGACGGCATGATCGAGCTCGAGGACTACGACGCTCTCGTCGACGAGCGGACGGCTGTGGTTTCGGCCTGCCGAGGATACTACCAGACCGGGTTCAAGCAGGACATCTCGGCGATTGCCGAGATCGCGCACGCCAAGGGCGCGCTTCTGTACGTCGACGCCTATCAGACTCTCGGGAGCGAGGTGTTCGACGCTCCTTCGTCGGGCGCGGACTTCGTAGCTTCGGGCAACCTGAAGTTCCTCATGGGCATGCCGGGCATCGCGTTCCTCTGGGTGCGACCTGGACTGAGCGAGAAACTCGAGCCTGCGATCACGGGGTGGTTCGGCCGAAAGGACCCCTACGCCTTCGACGCGACACGGCTCGACTGGGGCGAGGGCGCCCGACGCTTCGATACGGGCACACCCCCGATCATTGAGGCGTACGTGGTCCGGGCAGGCATGGCATGGCTAAGGGAGATCGGACTCGAAGCGATCGGTGCGTGGACGTCGCATCTGGGGCAACGCTGCGTGGAGGGAGCGCTCGAGCGAGGCCTCACGGTGCTCGGCCCAACGGATCCGGCACGTCGAGGCCCCACGACGGCGATCGCATGCGCCGACAGCCACGCCGTCGAGGCCCGGCTCCGCGAAGAGAACATCCTCGCATCGGCCCGGGGCCCGGCGATACGACTGGCTCCGCATTTCTACAACACGACCGACGAGGTGGATCGGGCGCTTGATGCGCTCGCGGCAGCCATGGGCAGTGGCACGTGACGGGCTTCAGCCTATGAGCACCCGCGAAACCTTCAGCTCGCGCCTCGGCCTCCTGACCACGATGATCGGGCTCGCGGTCGGTCTCGGAAACGTCTGGCGCTTCCCGTACCTGGTGGGCCGGTTCGGCGGAGCGGCGTTCATCCTTCTGTACCTGGTGATCGCAGCGCTCGTGGCGGTGCCGGCGCTGATGGGCGAATGGGCTCTCGGGCGGCATACACGCCTCGGCACGCTCGGTGCGTTCGAGAGAATAGGAGTCCCGGGGGGGAAGTACGTCGGGTGGTTCCTCGCCCTCATCGTACTTACGGCGGTGGCGTACTACACGAACGTCATCGGGTGGGTCGTCTATCACGCCCTGGCCGAGGCGCTGACGCCGTTCGGGCGGCCGCTCGATCCGTCACGCATTCTCCCGCCCGACAGCGGGTTCTCGCCGGTATCGATGGGGCTGCAGATCACGCTCACCGCGATCGTGCTCCTGGCCGAGGCCACCGTCGTCCTCAGAGGTGTGCGCGCCGGGATCGAGCGGATTTCCGTGATCGTCATGCCGATCCTCGTGGTCACGCTCCTCATCGTCATCGTCAGGTCGGTCACGTTGCCGGGTGCGGCAGAAGGCGTAGCGTGGCTCTTTGCGTTCGACCCGTCCCAGATCACCCCGTCCGTCGTCATCGCGGCACTCGGGCAAGTCGTCTTCTCGGTGGGCCTCGGTGGCACTCTGATGGTCGTATACGGCTCGTACCTGGGCAGCGAAGCGAACATACGCTCGGACGCGACGTGGACGGTTTTGGGCGATACCGTCGCCGGCCTGCTCGCAGGCCTCGCGATATTTCCGGCGGTGTTCGCCCTGGGGCTCGAACCCGCCTCAGGCCCCGGATTGCTGTTCGCCACAGTTCCGCGCGTCTTCGCAGAACTTCCCGCGGGATGGGTGTTCGGCTTCCTCTTCTTCGGTGGGCTCTCCGGAGCAGCCCTGCTTTCCGGCATCGCCGCGTACGAAGTCCTCGTCGCGGGTCTCACCGATGCCTTGGGCTGGACACGGCGCAAGGCGACGTGGACGGTCTATGCCACTTCGATGGTGCTCGCGCTCCCCCCGATGATCAATCTCGAGATCTTCATCCCGTGGGACCTGACCTTCGGATCGGGGGGCCAGACGCTCGGCGCGCTGATCGCGGTCGTAACCGTAGGCTGGGTCATGAGCCGCGCGACGCTTCTCGAACAGATCGCCGGCGACGAGCCGTCCTTCACGGACCGCGCGCTCATTCACTGGCTTCGCTGGGTGGTTCCGACTGCGGTGACGGCGGCGGCGGTGTGGTGGCTTCTCACTGACGTGCTCGGAGCTGTCCAGGGCCTGTAGCGTCGGGAAGCATGGCGCGGCTAGCTTCGCGGGGTCGGGCCCATGCCCTCACCACCGCTGAAACCACCCCGGAGACCTCCATGCGTCGTCGCTCTTTCCTCCCCCTCGCGAGCCTTCTACTCGCCGCTCTGCCCAGTTTGCTGGCCCCCCTCGCGGTGGGCGCCCAGTCCGACGCGACGGTCGTCTACCTGGTGCGACACGCCGAGCGCGCCGAGGACGGCACGAGCGACCCGGTCATCTCTCTCCCGGGATGGGATCGGTCTCGGCTCCTCGCCGAGATGCTGGCCGACGCCGGATTGACGAACATCCACACCACAGACTTGCGACGCACCCGAGCCACGGGGCGGCCGACCGCGGAGGCCCAGGGCCTCGACATGGACCTCTACGATCCGAGGGATCTTTCTGCGTTCGCCGACCGGCTTCGGGGAATGCCAGGGAGGCACCTCGTACTCGGCCACAGCAACACCACGCCCCAACTGGTGTCCCTCCTTGGAGGCGAGCCCGGAGACCCCATCGAAGAGTTGGAGTACGACCGCCTCTACATCGTCACGCTCGGCGACGAAGGCGCGAGCACGGTGCTCATTCGCTTCGGTAGCCCCTTCGAGGGGTGACGGGAGAGGGACTAGCGTGAGTTTACTGGGTTGCGAGCAGGTGTTCGTTGGCCGTGCCGTGGTGAGCCCCACGTGACAAGGTTTTTCGGGTGAGCGATGTTCTTGCGGCCGTATACACAAATGCATCAGTCCGTATGTGCTCCGGATATCGTTCTGGATAGGTGTTACGCCTTATTCTGTCCCATACGCCGATCTTGACAGAGTGTAGGCATCCGATGTATATACAAACTCATGGCAAGCCTGCAGCGGCATGTGGTCAAGGGACATACCTATTGGCGGATCGTCGAGTCGAGGCGCGTCAACGGCAAGCCCCGGCCCGTGCCGATCCTCTACCTCGGCACCGCCGACCGGCTGCTTGAGCGTTTACTGGAGGCGCCCGCGGGTGGGCTGAAGATCCAGTCCTTCCAGCACGGTGACGTGGCAGCCTTGAAGGCCGTCGCGGACCGCCTCGGGATCGTCTCGATCATCGACCGACATTTCCCCTCACGCAAGGGACGTCGGCCCTCGGTAGGTACGACCCTATTGCTTGGTGCCCTGAACCGGGCCGTGAGACCGCGCTCGAAGCGAGGGTGGGCCACCTGGGCGGCGACGACATCCCTGCATCGGCTCTTTCCTGGCCTGGAGACCAAGGCGCTGACGTCGCAGTTCTTTTGGGACCAGATGGATCGGATCTCGCTGGACGTTCTACGCGACATCGAAAGTGCCTTGACGCGCACTGTGGTCGAGGAGTTGGATCTCGACTTGGACACGCTGTTCTACGACACGACCAACTTCTTCACCTATATCGCCTCCACGAACGCTCGCTCGAAGCTTGCCCAGCGAGGCCGATCGAAGCAGAAGCGTAGCGATCTGCGCCTCTTCGGGCTCGCGTTGCTGGTGACTCGTGAGGGCCAGATTCCCCTGTGTAGCCAGGTGTACGAGGGCAATCGGGCCGACGCCAAGCTCTTCCCTGAGTCCCTCAGCCGCATCCGCGAGCGGTTGGCCGAACTCTCGGTGGATCTCGAGCAACTCACCGTGGTCTACGACAGGGGCAACATGTCGAAGGCCAATCAGGCTTTGATCGATGAGGCACCCTTCGGCTATGTGGCCTCGCTCACGCCGGCACACCATCGCGAGCTGATGGCGATCGGGCTCGAGCAGTATCGGCCGCTTGGGCCGGGCAGTCGCCTGGAGGGAGTCGCCGTGCATCGGCTCCGCCATGAGGTCTGGGGTGCTGAGCGCACGGTCGTCCTCTTCGTCAGTGAACGTCTGCGCACGGGCCAGATCCGTGGGCTACACCAGCACCTCGAGAAACGCCTCAAGGCGCTCGCGCGCTGGAAGGAGCAACTGGCCAATCCCCGCTCGGGACCCCGCAGCGCGCACTCCGCACGTCGCCGCATCGAGCAACTCCTGTGCGGCCAGCACCTGCGTAAAGTGCTGCATGTCCAATACGATCCGAGTCGTCGAGGACGCGACCGGCTCGAGTACTGGGTAGACGACGAGGCGCTGCTACACCTTGAAACAGAAGTCTTCGGCAAACGCATCGTCGTCACCAACCGCGACGCGTGGTCTACCGAAGAGATTCTTCTCGCCTACCGTGGGCAGAGCCAGGTCGAAGAGGTCTTTCGCCAGCTCAAGGACGACGAACATCTCGCGCTGCGGCCCCAATACCACTGGACGGACCAGAAAATCCACGTGCACGCGTTCATCTGCCTACTCGCCCTGCTTCTTGCTCGCATCGTCGAGCTCCAAGCTCGAAGCCTCGGACATCGTGGCGGCCTATCGGGACTCCTCGATCGCTTGGCCACCATACGTCTCGCGATGACGCTGCGCCCCGCGCCTAAGAAGGGCGGTCGTCCCCGCGCCGACTGGCAACTCGAACTCGCCGACCCCCAACTCGCTCAACTCTTCCGGGGCCTCGTCCCCAACAAACCTCCCTTTGTGTATACAGACGGATCCACCTGAAACTCAATGATCCCACCGTTATCACCGGAATCCCTCTGACTCTTCAGTAAACTCACGCTAGGTTGCCATGTGAGGTAGGACGGCGACGGCTCGCGAGTCCGGGCGCCGTCGGCAGTCGAGGAGGTCGTATTTCGTCCGCAGAGCCTGGTCGGAGTTCCCAGAGCAGCGAATCCGACGCTAACTGCTATCATGGAGAGCCGCGTGGCGGAAGCTGGTCGCGCCGCGGGGAACTTGGCCACGACCTCCGTCGTAGGCGCGATCATCGCCATCGCCATCGCGACATTTACCGGCTGGCTGGTTTCGAAGGAGCTCGTGACCGGTCTGGCGGATCTTCTCTCCGGAACCAACGCACTGGCCGGAGGGCGGCTTACGACCCGCGTGCCCGCAAAGCACGACAACGAGATCGGGAGGCTGAGTCGCGCTTTCAACATCATGGCGGCCCGCCTCGAGGATTCGCAAAGCCGTCTCATGGGTGCCGCAGAGAACCAGACGCAACACGCCATGGAGGCCCACGAACAACAGTTGCTGCTGACCGAAAGCAACCAGAACCTGTCGGAGTTCGCCCACGGGGTGTCGCACGACCTCAAGGCGCCGCTTCGACAGATCGCCACGTTCGCCCGCATGGAGCTGGAGCGAAGTAGCGAGCTCGAGCTCGAAACTCGAACCACATTGGAGCAGGTGATCACCCTGAGCAGCCAGATGAAGGAGCTGGTAGAGGGGGTGATGTCGTTCGCGGATACCGACCCGAGCGCAGATACCAGCGGAACCGGTGGACCTGTCTCAGGTCGTTCACGACGTGCGGAACGCTCTGCAAATCAGAATCGAGGAGGTGGGGGCGTCGTTCGAGGTAGAGTCCCTGCCGACCGTAATGGCGCATAGGGCACTGATGAGGCAGCTATTCCAGAATCTGATCGGCAACGCGCTCAAGTACCGCCGGCCGGATGACCCGCCCCGCATTCGGGTCTACTCGCAAGTATCGTCTGACGGAGTGGAGATCTGTGTGGCCGATAGCGGTATCGGATTTTCCGACGAGGCAGCCGAGCGCTTGTTCGAGCCGTTTACCCGACTCGTCGGCGCCGAGGTCGCGTCGGGCGCCGGCATCGGCATGGCCACGGCTCGGCGCATCATGGACCGCTTCGACGGCCGGATCAGCGCCCGGGGTCTTCCCGGCCAAGGGGCGATCTTCACGATGTGGTTCCCGATGCTCGAGGCCGAGGCCGACGCGCCGTCGGCTGTTCCGGTGCCGTGCCAGCTACTACTGGTCGACGACAGCGTGGAAGATCGCTTGATCGCACGTCGCTTCATCGACAAAGACCTGTTTACCATCCTCGAAGCGGATTCCGCGGAAGCCGCGATGAAGATCCTCCGGCGCGAGACCGTGCACGTCGTGCTCTCCGACTTTCGCATGCCGGGCACGAACGGTCTCGAGCTCCTGCAGCAGATCCGCAACCACTACCCGCACATCAGGACCATGCTCTGCTCAGGCGGTCGGCTCCCCGAGGCGGTTGCCGGCGACCCTGTGATTCAGGCGCATTTCGAAAAACCTCCAAATGCGGCTGCACTTTCCGAGGCCGTGTTCGGCGAAGGCGACGTCCCAGAGGCCGCCTAGCAGCCCCCGAGTGTAGCGCCGGCGGGGCCTCTGTAGCTAGAAGATCGCCAGCGGATTGAGCGGCGAGCCGGTGCCCCCGGGCACGGCCAAGGGAGCAGCGACGAACATGAACTCCCAGCGTCCCAGGCGTGCGGCGGCCTCAGCCAGATCCTCGAGGTCGAGGTTGTCGAAGAGCCACAGCCCCATTGTCACGAGCGTGAGCATGTGAATGGGCTGGGAGAAACCCTCCACGCCGGATGGATACACGTCGTTCGTATAGTCGCTGCCGAGCATCGCGACGCCCCGCTCGCGGAGCCACGGGGCCACCGACGCATGGAGGCCCGCAGCCAGTCGCCCCGTCGCCCACGCTCCCTCCTGTGCGCGGCGCGCCCAACGTCCGCTCCGGACGAACACCACGTCGCCCGGTCCGACCGTGATCCCCACCTCCGCCTCCCAGGCCTCTAGGTCATCCACATGAATAGCGGTGCCGGGCTCGAGGTACTCGACCCCTCTCAGTCGGGCGATATCTATCAGGATGCCACGGGTTACGATTCCCTGTTTCGCGTTCGTGATCCCGAGCCTCACGCAGCCATCGTCCGGATCAACGGTCTCCCGTGAGATCCCGTTGTACATCAAACCCTCATACGAGTAGTGACAAAGGGCGTCCATGTGGCTGTGCGCGTAGCCGTGATAGGCGATGGTGTATCGGTCGCTCAGGAAGCCGGATCGCGCTGACCCGAGGAGTACGTGCCCGAAGGGAGAAGTCGCGTCCGCCGCGGCCTCTTTCAAATAGTCGTGTGAAAGGGACACGGAGAGCCCTTCGGTCACGAGCCTCGCAGCCCTCACCGAATGCTCGGGTGTAATCAGGTTCAGAGTACCACGCTCATCGGTGGCTCCCCAGCGCCCGCTATTGGAGAGATCCACCATCCATCGCTCGACGGTTTCGCGGGTCACTTCGGAACGCTGCTGGGCGTGCAGTGCTTCGAGGGCGCCCGACATAGCGACTCCTCCGAGTAGGAGCGCGGTCGTCAGGACAGCGATCGCATGCAAGGCTCTCAGTC
>JADFSR010000076.1 GCA_022560615.1 Gemmatimonadota bacterium | reverse complement strand
CAAGTCCTCTTCTCGTCCCGCAACCCGGAGGAACTCATGGACCTCGTGCAGAGTGCGGCGCCGCGAGCCAGCGCCGGCTACGCTGACGCGGCCGCCTACTTCGGAGACGTGATTCTGCTTGCTGTGCCCCCGGGCGCGATCCCGCAGATCGGTGAGGACTTCGGCCACCTCATGCAGGGTAAGGTCGTGATCGACCTCACCAATCCTCGCGCGGACCGCGACGGGCCCCTCACGGATGAGTGGCTGGAGATGGGGACGGGTCTGGCTATGGCCCAATACCTACCCGGCGTTCGACTCGTCAAGGCGTTCAACAGCCTCGGCGCACGGATGCTCGCGAACCCCATCGGACGCAGCGGCGAGAAGATCGGCGTACCCATTGCCGGTGACGACGCGGAAGCCCGGGACATCGTAGCCGATCTCGTGAGAGACACGGGGTTGGAGCCCGTCATCGTGGGGCCGCTGGCTCGGGCGAAAGAGTTCGACCGGGGAAGCCCCGTGTGGGTGTCGGGTCAGTCGGCGCAGGAGCTTCGAGAGGCGCTGAACCTCCGGTAGGACTCGCAGGCGGACGCGACGAGCCTCACTCCGATCTGAGCGCCTCGGCCGGGTCCACGCGTGAGGCTCGCCGTGCGGGTATCCAGGTGGCGAGCAGGGCGACGATCGCCAGCAGCCCCGCCGTCCCCACGAACGTCAGCGGATCCGTCGCCGTCACGCCGTAGAGGAGTGACGCGAGCACCCGGCTCAAGCCCCACCCGCCGAGCAGACCGACCACGATACCGATGCCGGTGAGCGTCATGCCCTGACCCACCACACCACGTAGCACGGTCGCGCGGGCCGCGCCGAGCGCCATGCGGACCCCGATCTCCTGCGTGCGGCGGCTCACGATATACGAGATCACGCCGTAGATCCCGACCGTGCCGAGCAGCAGGGCTATGCCCGCCGCGATGCCCAATAGAAGCACCGTGAACGAAGTCGACGCCATCGATTCCTCCACGATGGTCTCGACCGTGCGCGGGTTGATCATGGGTAGACGGGGATCGATCTGACGCAGAGCCTGACGCGCCAATTCGACTGCCTCTAGCGGATCTCCGGCCACTCTTACGACCACGTCCATCGAGGACGATCTCCCCGCCAACCCTGCGCCTCCCGCTACCATGGGGAGGTAGATGAGGGGTGGGGGATCTTCCTGCACGTCGACGAAGCGCACGTTGCCGGCCACGCCGACGACTTCCCACGAGTCCGCGCTGCCCTGGCTGTGGATCATCCGACCCACGGCACTTTCGTCCGGCCAAAAGGTCTGGGCGAGGGTCTCGGAGATCACGACCCCGCGGAATTGGTCGCCTTGATCGGTCCATTCGAGTCGCCGGCCGTCGACGATGGGGATCGACATGGCCTGGAAATACCCGGGCGTGACCTGCCTCCGCTCGACCAACGGTCCGAGCTCCCCATCCGGAAACGGCCGATCGGCGGGCTCCATCGGTCCCGCGGTCCTGGAGCCCGTCAGCGGAAGCCCGGTGATCATGCCGACACCCCGCACACCTGGCGAGGAGGCCAGCCGATCGCTCAGCTGCCTACTGAAGTCGAGGACCTGAGCGCCTTCGGGATATTCCGCCCCGGGCAACGCGAACCTGAACGTCATCAGCCCGGCGGGTTCGAAGCCGGGATCGACGCCGCGAAGCGCAATGAAACTTCTAATCATCAGGCCGGAGCCGATGAGCAGCACAAGGGCCAGCGCCACCTGCGCGATGACCAGCGCACTGCGCACGTGGTGGCGCTCCCGGCCTGTGGTCGAGGCCCTCCCCCCCTCCTTGAGCGAGTGGGACAGGTCGCGGCGCCCGTACCCCAGGACGGGAAAGATCCCGAACAGGAGGCCGGACAGGATGGAGATCACGGCCGTAAACGCGAGCACGCTCCCGTCGATGCCGATCTCGAGTGCCCGCGGAAGCCCCGCGGGTGCGAACTTGAGAAGACCCTGAACGCCGAAGGCTGCGAGCCCGAGCCCCAGCAGGCCGCCCACCACCGCGAGCGTCACCGACTCCGTGAGGTACTGACGCATCGTGTCGAGGCGGCTCGCGCCCAGCGCGCTTCGGACCGCCTGCTCGCGCTGGCGAGACTCCGCACGCACCAGGAAGAGGTTGGCCACGTTGGCGCACGCGATGAGGAGCAAAAAGCCGACGGTGCCGAGAAGTATCCACAGGACCTGCCGTACGTCCCGAACCATGACGTCCTTGAGCGGCTTCACGTCGGAGGCCAGACCCATCTGCTCCATGATGCTGGGCGGCAGCTGGTCCGCATTCGCCTCGGCGAAGCGAAGGAGCAGATCCTGCATCTCGACGTCGGCCGACGCGACCGTCGCACCCTCAGCGAGCCTGCCGATGCCCGTGAGCCCGAGCGCACCCACTGACGGCGTCTCGGTGTCGATCTCCATGGGTATCCACAACTCCGCGCCCGAGAAATCGAAGCCCTCGGGCATGATTCCGACGATGCGTCGCTGGACACCGTCCATCTCGACGAGGCGTCCGATGAGCGAGCGATCGCTCCCGAAGCTCTGCTCCCAGAGCGAGTAGGCGAGGACGGCCACGGGCTCCGCGTCTACCCGATCCTCACCATCGATGAAGCCGCGCCCTAGGAAGGGCTGGATGCCGAGGGCGTCGAAGTACTGTCGGGTGACGACGATGGCCGAGAGGCGCTGCGGGTCGCCCTCCGTGATGAGGTTCACGTTCGCCTGCGTATACACCGCGAACGCTTCGAGCGACCTCGCGTTCTCGAGGTAGTGCAAGTACATCGCTTGAGAGTGGGGGACGACCGGCACGTTCAAGCCCATCCCCGGAGCCTGGTGGTTGTAGCTGACGATCCGGTCCGCCTCAGGGAACGGCAGGGGGTTGATGAGCACGCCGTCCACGACGCTGAAGATCGCCGTGGTCGCACCGATCCCGACCGCGAGCGTCAAACCCGCCACCGCCGTAAAGAACGGCCTGCGTACGAATCCCTTCACCGCCGTCCGCACATCCCTCCACATCGCATCCATCGTCCATCCTTCCGTTCTTGCGTTCCGCCTCGTGGAGTGCGTGGGCCGTCAGCTCGTAGGTACGCCGCCTAGGGCGCCCGTCCGCGTGGGCCTCCTCGGCTTTCTCCCATCTGGACTTGAGGAGGCCGGCCTTTTCTAGCCGCCTAAGCGCTGGATACGTGGTCCCGCTGGCGAGATCTCACGTCTCCATGACCTCGAACCGTAGCGGTAGCCCGCAGCGACGGCCCTCAGCACCAGGGCAGTAACTTGCGTCATTCTTACTGATCCCATTCGCCTGTCCAGGTTAGGATTGCAGTTTTCTACATAGGATACGCAGCGGGATCTCGAAGGTTGCAAACGGGGTCCGGTGGTGCGCGAGATCGAGTCTGGAGCTACGATGCGGGCTCGCGGAGAAGCTGAAGCCACTCACCTGAATGACCGCACCCAGACGAGGAGAGAGCCATGGGCGAGAAGACACCGAAGGTGCTGTTCGTACACAGCATTTCTTGCGCGACACTCGCCATCATGCTTACGGCGGCCGGGGCCCTCGCCCAGACAGAGCTACCAGAGTGGGAGCCGATCACTCAGGAGCGGCTGCAGAACCCGGAGGACGGCGACTGGCTGAACTACCGGCGCACCTATGACGTGTTCGGCTTCAGCCCTCTCGATCAGATCAACAGGACGAACGTTCAAAATCTTCGACCGGTCTGGTCCTACTCGATGCGGGACAACAGCCGGTGGGTCCCGACGCCGATCGTCGCGAACGGGCTCATGTATGTCGCCGAGGGCAGTGGCCGTGTCGTGGCCTTCGACGTGGTCTCCGGAGACGTGGCCTGGATTCACGAACGCGACTATCCCGACGACATCAGGCTTTCGCAGGCCTACAACCGCCATCGTGGAGTCTCCGTTTACGGGGACAACATCTACTGGGGGACGGCCGACTCGTATCTGGTTGCCCTGGACGCGCGCACCGGCACACAGGTCTGGGAGGTCAGCACGGGTGACTACACGACGGGCATAGGCCACAACCACCCGCCCTTGATCGCCGACGACAAGATCATCCTGGGATTCACCGGGGGTGACCGTAACGCGCGGGGAGCGATCGCGGCGTACGATCCCCAGGATGGCGAGCTGCTCTGGAAGACCTATACCGTGCCCGCTCCGGGTGAGCCTGGTTCGGAGAGCTGGAACGACAGCAACTTGCCACCCCTCGGTGGGCTGACCTGGGGCACGCAGAGCTACGATCCCGAGCTGGGGTTCGTCTACTTCGGCACCGGTCAGCCGACGCCCTGGTCTTCGACGCTTCGCGGTCTCGGTGATGCGTTGTACACGAACTCGGTCATCGCGCTCGACATCGAGAACGGCGAGATGCAGTGGTACTTCCAAGTCGTTCCGGAAGACAACTGGGACATGGACTCGCCGTACGAGAGCACCCTGGTCGATATGGTCATCAACGGCGTGGATCGTAAGGTGCTCATCCATACCAGCAAGATCGGTTGGGGCGTCGTGTTGGACCGGGAGACGGGCCAGTTCCTTCACTCGTTCAGGACCGCCTTCGACAACCTCATCATGGGTTGGACCGAAGAGGGGCGCCCGATCTTCAACCCGGATCAGATCCCCACGCTGGCCGATGTCGACTCCGACAAGACTTTCGAGGTGTGTCCACACTACCACGGGGCGAGGAATCTGAATTCGCCGAGCTACAGCCCGATTACCGGACTGTATTACATGGGGCTCAACAACACCTGCATGGACGTCAACTTCGTCTCGGAGCAGCCGCGTGGGAGATACGCCGGTATGAGGGCGTCTCGCCTCAAGATGGTGCCCGGGTACGACTACGTGGGCGAGTTCGTGGCTTTCGATCCCGTCACGGGGGCCCGGGCATGGGAGTACCGGGGGCCGAGTGGTGCGGCGATGACGGCCGCGGCGCTGGCGACGGCGGGTGGTATCGTGTTCGGGGGATCGGCGGATCGTCGGTTTTTTGCGCTCGACACGGACACTGGAGCGCTTCTTTGGCAGATGCGTTTGAACGGGGATATCTCCGGCGCTCCCGTCACCTTCGAGGTCGGAGGGAAGCAGTACGTCGCCATCGGCGCCGGGGGTCGTATCGCCCAGACGACTTCGTACGCTCGGCTGACGGGTGAGGACATTCCGCAAGGAAGCGGCGTCATCTGGGTGTTCGCCCTCCCCTAGTCCATCAGTGCGTCTTCGCCACAATGTTGAAGAAATCGAACAACATGCCGACCACCTCTTCACTCTGGTTGATGAACCGCGAGTGATCGCCACCCTCGATCTCGACGTAGAGGTGCTCCATCCCCAGCTCTTTCATTCGCGCCACCGACTGGCGAGAGCGCTCGACCGGGACCGTCCCGTCCTCTGAGCCGTGCAGCACCAGGAACGGGATGTGCCGGATGGCTTCCTCGTCCACGTAGTCGGCGCTCATGCCGCCACCGGCCGCGGCGGCGAGCCCGGCCCAGACGTCCGGGTACCGGCTCGCGATGTAGTACGTGCCGGAGCCGCCCATCGAGTGACCCCAGAGATAGGTGCGGTTCTCGTCGATATTGAATTCGTCTCTGACCATGTCGACCACGGTCATCACGTCCTTCTCGGCCCGCCGGTCCTGTGGCTCGTCGCCGCGAGCGCCGTATCCGCCCCGTCGCGTGTAGCCCAACGGGGTCACGACGATGTAGCCGTCGCGTTCGGCACGGTCGAGGAACCCCGCGTACCCCATCACCCAGTCGTATTGGCGCCCGGCCCCGTGTAGCGTCACCATCAGCCGATTCGGTGTGCTCCGGTCGTACGAGGTCGGCACGAAGAGCGCGTAGGGGATCGTCTCGCCCGTCTCCTGCATCGTGTAGGTGCGGTGCTGGACACGCGGGTCGGTGATGGCGCTTTCGTCGTCGCGCGCCTCACGTTGTGCCACGGCTGAGCTCGCCGAGCCGAGCAACAAGGCGAGGGAGAGTATGCCGATCCATAGTCTGCTCGTCGGTTTGTTCGTCGCGGTCATGTTCGGTCCTCCGGTGCGGTGGCCGGAGCCCACGCAGCTCTGGCTCGTAACTCGTTCTCGCTAGTGAAGCACACGGTGGGAGCTTAAGCCCGCCGACGCGGGCGCGCGACCTTCTGATCGCTTGGAGAGAGACCACGTCTGGACAACCCATCGTCACACCGGCGCAGTCCCATGGGGGATGGCCACCACGAGAGGCTGCGGAGACTGCAACCGGTGAGGACTGATGAGCAAGAATGCGGACGGCGGGCTCACCGTCGAAACTCGGGACCTCGCTCAGGACCACGATCGCCCACCCTATCTCTGGGGACTGATAGCGGGTGGTGCGGTGTTCCTTCCTGTACGTCGTGACCCTGGCGCCCACCACGGCGTTCTGGGACACCAGCGAGTACATCGCCACCGCCCACATCCTGGGGGTCCCGCACGCACCGGGTAATCCGCTGTTCATGGTCCTGGCGCGTGCGTGGGAGATCCTCCTCGCCCCGCTGGGCCTCTCCGTCGCGGTGCGACTCAACCTCTTGAGCGCTTTCACGAGCGCTGCGGCGCATGGACTGTGGTTCCTCGTCGTGCATCACATCCTCGGTTACTTCGGTAAAGACCGCCGTTTCCGGATCACCGGCGCCTTGGTGGCCGTCCTCATCAGCGCGACGGCTTTCACGGTCTGGAGTCAGTCGAACGTCAACGAGAAGGTCTATACGGTCGCGCTCTTTACGATCGCGCTGCTGACCTGGCTTCTGTTCCGTTGGCAGGCGCGAGTAGGAGAGGGACGTGTGCCCATGGGGGGCCCACACGCGCGAGCAGGAGCCGTAAGGAGCGACAATTTGCTCGTGTTGATGGCTTTCATCCTCGCCTTGAGCGTCGGCAACCACCTGATGGCCTTCCTCGCTGCACCGGCAATTGTGGTCTTCATCCTGATCGTTCGCCCACGGACGATCCTGAATTGGAAGCTCTACCCGGCGGTCGTGGCCGTAGCGGTGGTCGGCCTTTCCATTCACCTGTACCTGCCGGTGCGGGCTGCGCTGGATCCCGTGATCAACCAGAACGACCCCACCTGTACGGGCATCGGCAGCGCTCTGAAGGCGATCGTCAGCTACGGGAAGTACGGCTGCGTGAACCTCGGAGAGTTGCTCACGCGGGCCCAGTACGCGACGCTGGATCCCTCTAGCGGCGAGGTCCTCTCTCAAGCTCAAACCATGTTTTCGCTTCCTTGGGATGTCACTCAGCCGCGCACGCCCGCGCTCTTTCTCGCGCAGCTGCAGCACTACTTCCAGTACTTCGATTGGCAGTGGTCCCGGGGGGTGCAGGGCGCCGACGTCCTGCTAGCCCGTCTCCGTCTGCCGTTCACGCTGCTCTTCATCGCGCTGGGACTGTGGGGCGCGGTGCAGCATCGCCGTCGCGACCGGGCGAGCTTTTATTACCTGC
>JADFSR010000075.1 GCA_022560615.1 Gemmatimonadota bacterium | reverse complement strand
CTACGCCGAGCAGAGTGAGGGATGCCCGCCGGAAAGTCAGCAGAGTCCGCCCGGCGCCGCGTGCCGCGGTCAACGCGCCGAGCCGAGGCTGAACGAGGACACCGTCAGCGGCTCGAGCTCGGCGGCGCCCTCGACCACCCTGTAGACGCGGTCCATCTCGACGTCGAGGTATACATCCGTTCGTCCGGTCGTCGGCCAGGTGATTGCGATCTCGCGAATCCCGACCGCGACGCCTAACCCGATCTCCTGCTGCAGGCTATTCGCACCGAAGCTCCCTCCGCCGCTCACGAGCTTGTGTAACTCCGCCGTCTCGCCGCCCATGTCCAACGTGACGCGTATGCGCGCTCCGAGCCCGTCTCGGTTCGAGGTCACGCCCTCCAGCCTAAGCGTGATCCAGTGATGACCCCGGCCGGGATTCTCGAAGAGTAGGTTGCGGCCGAGATCCGCCGGGTACGCGCCCCCCATGTTCACCAGGATGTCCTGGTCACCGTCGTTGTCGACGTCTCCGAACGACACGCCATGCCCTTTCTGGAAGTGCCCGAACCCTCCCGACGTGGTCACCTCCTGGAAGCGCTGTCCCGCATCGTTTCGGAACATGCGGTTCGCCATCATCGCCTCGGGGACGGGGTCCCCGGTGCCGGCATAGAAGTCCGGATAACCGTCCGAATCCAGGTCACCGTAGTTGGAGCCCATCACGTACTGGATCCGGTCGAGGCCGGTCGCGGCGGCGACATCCGTGAACGTCCCGTCTCGGTTGTTGTGGTACAACCGCGGAACCTCGCCAGCGTGAGACCGGCCGAGGTGCTCGGCGGCTATGTCCCCGACTGTCGCGAAGTAACCCGAGACGTACAAATCCAGCCAGCCGTCGTTGTCGTAGTCCCAGAACCACACGGGGAAGCTCATCTCCGGTTCGGCCACGCCCGCCTCCGCTGTGACATCCCGAAACGACCAGCCGCCGTCCGGGGTCGGACCTTCGTTCGCGAGCAAGACATTCGGCTGCCGCATGAGCGAGATGTACAGGTCCGGATCCCCATCATTGTCGTAGTCCCCCCACGCGACCCCCTTCGTGAATCCGACCACGCCTGCGCCCACCGCCAGCGCGACATCGCTGAAGGTGCCGTCTCCGTTGTTGCGGAAGAGTTGATTCGGGTTCCGCCGGCTCCCGGACGACTCGTTTCCGACGTACAGATCGAGCCACCCGTCCCCGTCGTAGTCCGCCCAGTCGGCGGTCTGTGTCGAATAGGCGTCGAGCAGGCCCGCGGCCTCCGTCACATCCTCGAAAGTCCCGTCACCGCGATTCCTCAGGAGTGAATTCGGCTGCCCGTACGACAGCCAAGCCCCCCGCAGGACGAGCACGTCGAGGAAGCCGTCGTTGTCGAAGTCCGCGTGCTTGAGATTCAATCCCCCGACGATGCCACGCAGTCCGGCGTCATCCGTGCGCTCGATGAATCCTCCCTGACCGTCGTTCTCGAAGTACCGGAGCTGGTCCTCCAAAAGCCAGCCGGAGACCATCACGTCCAGATCCCCGTCGCGATCGAAGTCGTCCATGACTGCGCCGCCGGCATGGCCCTTCACATCGAGGCCGATATCGGCGGCTCGATTCGGGAAGCGTCCGACGTCGTGCTCGGCCGTGAACGTCGCGGGCTCGATGAGCCACGGGGCCGGTACGCCGCCCGGATACTCGCCGAGAAGCATATAGGCGATGTTGAGCAGCCACCGGTGACCTAGGTTGTTGGGATCCGACTCCAGCAGTCGCTCGAACGCCCTTGCGGCTGCGCGCCCCGGCGCGCTCGCGGGGCGCCTCTCTTTGTTCACCACGGGCAGCAGGCACCTGTCGACGTCACGCGCCTCGACACAATCGAGTTGCTCTTCCCACTTGAGCAGAGCGCCGGCGTGGAGCTCCGCGATAGCCTGGCGAAACTCGGCCGAGATCCCTCCACCGGCGGCGTCGATCGCGTCGAGTAGCGACTGCATGCTGTCGGTCGCTTCTTGGAAGCGCCCGGCGTAGAGAAGCATCTCCGAAAGCTGGCCCCTGAACGTCATCAGCCCCTGGAGGCCCGGTCCAGGTCCCCTGGCGAGTAACGCCTCTACCGGCGCTGAGCCCACAAACTGGCTCTGCTGACGGTCGATTCCCGCCGCGATTTGCGCAAGTCGCTCCACCATGCGTTCGGTTCCGCTCTCCGTGACGTCGTCCTGTGCCCCCGACGAGGCATCCGCGCACGCCGGCAGAAGAGCGACGAAAAGCAAGCAGAGACGGGACATCCGGAGCGTCATGTCATCACGCTCGACTCAAACGGCCCGGGGCGCAAGCATCACCCTTCTAAAGTCCGACGATCTGCGTGAGATACCAGGAGAGCATCTGCTCACCCCACGCGTACGAGATCGCGGCCGCCGCCGCGAGGAAGACGCCGAGGGGAATCAGACGCTTCGAGATCGATGAGATGGGGCCGAAGACCAACAGCGCCGAGAGCGAACCGATGAACACCGTCTCGGCGACACCCCAAACCCCGATGAAGGCACCCACCATCATCATCATCTTGATGTCGCCACCACCCATCGCCCGGTCTACACCGGCTTCTTCAAGGCGGCCCGGCGAGAGCTTCTTGATCAGCCACGTGCCGCCGACTCCTACGAGCCAGAGAACCGAATATCCAACCGCCGCACCGATGATCGAGTCGACCCAGTCGATGCCACCCGGAAGGAATGCCATCCCGACTCCGACGACAGCGCCCCCGATCGAAAACTGATTCGGGATGATGTAGAAGCGCGCATCTGAGATCGAGATCCCGAAGAGGATCCATAGGAAGACGCCGCCGCGTAGCGCTTCGGGCGTCGCACCGTGCGCCGCGAAGACGCCCGCCCAGATGAGCGCGCTCGCCAGCTCCACGAGCGGGTACTGGATCGAGATCGGTTCGGAACAGAATCGACACCTCGCCCGGAGAATCATCCAACTCAGAATCGGAATATTGTCGTACCACCGCACCGATTTCAGACACTTCGGGCACCTCGAGCCGGGCGAGACGATCGACTCGCCCTGGGGCCAACGCAGCGTGCAGACATTCAAGAACGAGCCGACGGCGAGCCCGAAGAGACCGGCCATGATCGGGGCCAACGATGCCTCCATCACGCACCTGACTCCTTCGTCAGTTCATAGAGCAATACCGACCCCGCCATCCCGACGTTCAACGATTCGGCGGGTCCCCGCATCGGGATCGACACCGTGCTCGTCGCCGCATCTCTCAGCTCGTCGCGGACACCCGCTCCTTCATTCCCCATGATCAGCGCGAAACCGGCCTGACGCTCGTCTCCGCCAACCGGCTCGCCGCCAGCGGCCGCGACGCGCAACGGCACTCCAGCGTGCTGGAGCGCGGCGACGGCGTCGAGCAAACGCGCCTGAATCACCGGAATGCGAAACGCCATACCGGCGGACGCCCGTACCGTCTTGGGTGCCCAAGGGTCCGCCGTCCCCTCGAGCGCGATGACCGCATCGAGGCCAAAGGCGACCGCGGCCCGCAGCAGCGTGCCCGTATTGCCCGGGTCCTGGACGCCGTCGAGAACCAGCAGCCGCACCCCTGCCTCGACCAGGTCGAGCGAAGCGCGAGGCTCGCTGCAGACGAGCAGGATCCCCTGCGGGTGCTCGGTATCGGCCAGCTCGCCCAACTCGGCGTCGTCGATGGTGTGGAGCTCGAGATCCGCCGCCGCCAACCGGTTCGCGAGCGCAGAGCCGCCACTCGTGTGTGCGAGCCTCGGGGAGGTCACGGCGAAGCGGCCGTTCGCCCCCGCGTCGAGCGCCTCCGTAACCGCGCGTACGCCTTCGACGAGCACGAGCCCCTCCTTCCTCCTCGACTTGCGGATCCGAAGTCGCCCGACCATGCGGGTCCGACGCTGGCTCAAGCCCACGTGTGCCACCACTTTTTCTTGTGGCCCGTCGTCCCTACCGCTGACAACAAGACGCGAAGATGTCCGTCGATCAGCTCCATCGGCCCCACCAGCCCGATCAGCCCCACCAGCCCGTTGCTCTCACGATCGCGGGCAGCGACAGTGGGGGTGGCGCCGGCATCCAGGCAGACCTCAAGACGTTCCAATCGTTCGGTGTGTACGGAACGAGCGCAGTGACGGCGATCACGGCCCAAAACACCCTCGGGGTGCACAGAATCCACCGCGTGCCTCTCCAGGACGTGCGCGCCCAGATCGACGCGGTCGTCGCGGATCTCCGACCCCAGGCGCTCAAGACCGGAATGTTGGCGAGCGCCGCGCTGGTATGCGAGGTCGCGGACGCCATCGAAGCGCACGCGCTGGACCGCTACGTCATGGATCCGGTCATGGTCGCCAGCAGCGGAGCCCGGTTGCTCGATTCCGACGCAGAAGCCTCTCTCGTCACGAGGCTCCTGCCCCTGGCGACGCTGATCACGCCCAACCTGCACGAGGCCGCGATCCTGGTAGGAGAGCCGCTCGAGACCGTCGGGCACATGAGCGCGGCAGCCCGGAGACTCGTCGAGCTGGGCGCGGGTGCTGCACTCATCAAGGGCGGACACCTCGACGGAGACGCAGTCGACGTGCTCTGGGACGGTGACGATGAGCGGGTCTGGCAGCGGCCGCGCATCGACACCCCTCACACTCACGGTACGGGATGCACGCTCTCGGCCGGCGCCGCCGCGGGGCTCGCGCTTGGAGAGTCCGTACACGATGCTGTCGAACGGGCGATCCGCTTCGTCGTGCGAGCGATCGAGTCGGCTCCGGGGCTGGGTGGAGGCCACGGACCTTTGAATCACTCCGTGTCCTCGGAGTAGCCGGTCGCCTTCAACCGCCCAAGGACACCGCTGATTAGCAGCCGCAGCCGCGCGCCCGCCACGCGACCGACCTCGATCACCTCCTCGTGGCCTATCGGCTGCGGGCTGAGACCGGTCCCCTTGTTGGTGACCATCGAGAAGCCCAGGCAACGGAGTCCCGCCGCGCGCGCTACCGTCACCTCCGGTACGGTCGACATACCGACGACGTGCGCGCCGAGGCGAGCGAGCATACGGACCTCGGCGGCGGTCTCGTACGACGGCCCGAGAACGGCCGCATACGTGCCTCGCGTGAGCTCGATACCGAGGTCGGCAGCCACCTCCAGAGCAAGACGCTGGAGCGCGACGTCGTACGGCGCGCTCATGTCCGGAAAGCGCTCTTCCCCACCGTGCACCGGCCCCGCGAGCGGGCTCCGGAACGCAAGGTCGATCTGATCCTCGATGAGGAGGAGGTCCCCAGCTTCGAGCTTGCCGTCGATTCCACCAGCAGCATTGCTCGCGACGAGCACCTCGACACCGAGCGCCGCGGCGACTCGAACCGGAGCGACAACCACCTCCATGGGGTGTCCCTCATACGCGTGGTACCGTCCCGCTTGCAGCAGGACAGGTGTACCGTCGAGGTGCCCGGCCACATACGCCCCGCTGTGTCCTTCGACGCCCGATGGCGGAAAACCCGGGACTTCCTCGAAGGACACGGTCGTGGCGTCACTCACCTGCGTCGCAAGCTGGCTGAGTCCCGAGCCGAGTATCACCTGGACCGAGGGAATGAAGGGCAGCCGGCCGCGCAGGAAGTCCGCGGCGGCTTCGACATCGACGCTGGCGACCGTCGTCTCCGCGCTCAGAGGATCATCCCGGCGACCGTAGCGGTCATGAATGCGGCGATCGATCCCGCGATCATGGCGCGGAGGCCCAACCGCGACAGATCGTGCCTGCGCGAAGGCGCGATGCCTCCGATTCCGCCGAGCTGTATCGCGATCGATGAGAAATTGGCGAACCCAGAGAGCGCGTACGTGGCGATGACGATCGAGCGCGGCTGCAGCTGGTGCTCACCTCCGAGCGTCGCGGCCAGCTGGAAGTATGCGACGAACTCGTTGAGCACCGTCTTGACGCCCATCAGGGAGGCAACCACGGGCGCGTCCACCCACGGCACGCCCATCAGCCAGGCGAGCGGCGACAGAACCCATCCGAGCATCCATTCGAAGGTGAGCGTTTCGAGGCCGACGAGGCCGCCGACCCACCCCAGCATGCCATTCATCAAGTACACCAACGCGAGGAAGGCCAGCAGCATCGCACCTACGTTCAGCGCCAGATAGAGCCCTTCCGAAGCGCCGCGCGCGGCCGCGTCGATGACGTTTACATCAGGTTTCTCGATATCGACCTCGAGCTTCCCCGCCGTCTCTGGTGTTTCGTCCTCCGGGTACATGAGCTTGGCGATGACGAGCGCGGCCGGAGCCGACATCACCGAAGCGGCCATGAGGTGGCCCGCGATGTCAGGGAAGTAAGCCAACAAGATCCCTACGTACGCTGCGAGAACGCCACCTGCGACGGTCGCGAAGCCACCGGTCATCACAGCCATCAACTCCGACATCGTCATGCGATCGATGAACGGCTTGATCAAGAGGGGGGCTTCGGTCTGGCCCACGAAGATGTTGCCGGCCGCAGACAGCGTCTCCGCACCCGACGTTTTCATCGTCCGTTGCATGACGAAGGCCACGCCCTTCACCGCGACCTGCATGATGCCCACGTGATACAGCACCGTCATCAGCGACGAGAAGAAGATGATCGTCGGCAGAACGTTGAACGCGAAGAACGCACCGGTATGCGCCACCTGACCCGGCGTCTCCACGAAGTCGCCCTGACCCACTGCCCCGGTGCCCACCGGCACGTTGTCGTAGACGAGCTCACCGAAGATGAAGCGCGCGCCTTCCACCGTGAAGCCGAGCAACGCGATCACGATCCGGTTCATCACTCCGAAGACCTCGGTTCCGACCGGCGTCTTCAGAATCAGGAACGCGAAGAGGATCTGGAGAGAGATGCCCCAGATCACGACGCGCCAGGGGATGTTCTTGCGGTCGACGCTCATGAGCCAAGCCACCAGCGCCAACAGGAAGAGGCCCAGAATCGAACGCAGCCGGTCGAGTAGCGGCGTGTCGAGCGAGCCCTGCGGAACGCTGATCTGGGCGGTAGCCTGAACCGCGGCGGCCGAGGCCACCGATGTGACCGCGGCCTCGGCACCGAGTGACGTCCAGGCACCGGTGACGATCAGGATCGCCGCGCACGTCCATAGAACGGCAACTCTGGGACTGGGTCGCTTCATCTAGGAGCAGTCCTCGTGAGCGGTGGAAGTCGGGCGCAATATCAGCCGCCCGCGCCATCACCACCAGCCGCGATGATCCAATTCGTGCGGCTCAGGTCGTCTGCACGGTCTCATTCCAACGCCGACTCGGAGCGCTGCCCGAGTAGCATCGGGTCCGGGGCATGCCATTTTGGCAGTCTTTGCCCCGCAAGCGCGCCAGACCGGCGGGCTTTTCGCTCCCTCTACCGGCATGGGGATTGCACTTCCTGTGCCGTGACGCCGGGTCGTTACCGACCGCGCGCACATCCGCCGGCCCTAGCCGGCGCTTCTAAATAGATCGCTCGCTCGCGGGGGCCGGCCGGCCCCCGCCGGGCTCCAACCGCAACGAGAAGAGGAGAGCATGGGCAAAGTCATCGGGATCGACCTCGGAACCACGAACTCGGTGGTCGCCGTCATGGAGGGTGGTGAGCCCGTCGTGATCCCCA
>JADFSR010000074.1 GCA_022560615.1 Gemmatimonadota bacterium | reverse complement strand
TGGCGGTCGTGGCGTATTGGCGCGACTTCGGGGTCGATCGATGGAGCGTCGTGTGGGCGCTTTCACTCGCGGTGTTGAGTGGGGGGCTCGTGAGTGTGGTTCCGGCGCTCAAAGCCACTGGAAGGGCGGTCCAGCGAAATATTCAACGCGCGGCCTCGGGTCGGTCCGGAGTTCGATTCGGGGGGGTCTCGAGCGCGCTCATCGTGGCCGACGTCGCCCTCGCTGTGGCGACCGTGGGTGTGGGTGTGGGGCTGTCGGACCGGCTCACGACATCCACGGACGGGATGAACGGGCAGGCCTCTCAGTTCCTGGCCGCAGAGCTCAGGATTCCGGAGCTCGACACGAGGGCCGAGATGGGGGTCGTCTTCACGAGAGGCGAAGCCACTGCGCGCCTGGCTGCCACACAACAGGCCCTGGTCGAACGTTTGGAGGCGGAGCCCGGCGTTCGGGGCGTGGCGGTGGCGACCGTGTTGCCCGGCATGGACTACCAGTCGTACCGGGTCGAAATGGACGGGGACGATCCGTCCGACGCCGGGGCGGGCCCGTGGGTCTTGGACGCCCGTGTCGATCTAAACTTCTTCAACGCTTTCAACCACCCCATTCTGAGCGGCCGAGGGTTCGCCCCCACCGATCTCGCTGAAGACGGGTCTGCAGTCATCGTCAATACGTTCTTCGTGGATCGCGTGATGGAGGGCCGAAATCCGGTCGGCAGGCGACTCCGATTTCCGCGACGGCGAGGCGAAGAGCCGGGCCCCTGGTACGACATCGTAGGCGTCGTGGGCCCTCTAGGGATGGATGTGTTCGACTCGGGCACCCCTGGCATGTATCACCCCTTGGCTCCAGGAGAAGCCCACCCCGTATACATGGCCATCCACGTGGGTGACGACCCCGAGGCGTTTACGCCACGGTTGCGCGCGCTCGCGGGTGAGGTCGATCCTGCAGCGACCATTACGAATCCGTCAGCGCTCGATGAAGTGCTCTCTCTCAACACGGCCCTGATGGGGTGGGTAAGGATCGGCGGGGGCATCCTCCTCGGTATCCTGGTCACGCTGTCCGCCTCGGGGATTTACGCATTGATGTCGTTCACGGTCGCGGAACGCACGAGGGAAATCGGGATCCGTACCGCTCTGGGTGCGCAACGGAGTAGCGTCGTTTTCACGATCGCGAAGCGTGCGCTCGTGCAGTTGGGTTTGGGTGTCCTGTTGGGTATGCCCATGGTCGCGGGGCTCTTGTACGCGCTGAAAGGGGTTGGTCGGATTTCGACGCAGTCGCCAGTCCTGCTCACGTTTCTGGTGGGCGCGTGCGTGATGGGCGTGATCGGAGTGCTCGCTTGCACCGCGCCCACGTTGCGCGCGCTGAGGATCATGCCCACTGAGGCGTTGCGGGAGGGCGGGTAGACGGGGCTGCCTCGTCGTGGGCATGACCGCTTGTCAGCATGATCGCCGCGCTTTTGTCCACAAGAGTGCTCACCAGCTTCCTCTACGGCGTGGAGCCCAACGATCCTGCAACATTGCTCATCGTCGCTGCCGTGCTAATACTGGTATCAGGCGCGGCGTGTCTAGCACCCGCGCGGACCGCGACGGCTGTAGATCCCGCAAAGGTGTTGAAGGCCGATTAGCCGCCCGCTGAGGGCGGCCTTTTTTTCCAAAGAAGGATCGAGGAGGGGGATCGTGTCGGCAATCTGGAAGGGTGCCGGAATCGCCGCGACGAATCTCGTGCGCAAGGCGCTACTCCCCCTTGGAATCGTGGGCACAGTCGGCGCCTCTTGGGCACTGTGGTCGATTCCGGTGTCGGTTCCAGTGTCGATTCCCTTGGAGATCAGGGCTCCGGTGGACGAAAATGACCTCCGGAACGACCCGAGGGTCCGTGCCTTTGTTGAGGCCTACGGCGCGCTCATCGACTCGGTGACGTACAGTGACGAGGACGTCGTTTTCGCGCTCGGCAGCCGACCCATCCACTTCCAGGGTGGTCGGATGCTGGAGGAAGGTCGCCTGGACCGCGGAGAGGACTGCGACCCACTCTTCTACCGGTACTCCCTGGATCCTCTCGAGGAGCCACCTCCTCTTCCCGAGGAGAATCCGACCTACTGCACCGATTTGCTGGAAAGCCTCTGGGGACGAACGGACCACCAGATCCGGAGCCACGGCGGGTCGACCACCTTCCTCGATCACCGAATGTTCGTGAACAACCTTCTGATCGACCCACTCGCGGCCGTTGAAAAGGACATTCTGGAAGTCGCGAGCGGCGACCGCTCCGTGCGCACCTGGATCGATGAGATGGACATCACCTATTCGTTCATCGACAGGGGAATCGCCGGGTCACCCACCCGAAGTCACCACGCCTGGGGAATGGCCATCGACCTGGTGCCGAAGTCTTACGGAAGGCTCAATGTGTACTGGAGGTGGAGCCGGGTCTACGACAGGGAGGGATGGCATCGGATTCCGCTGGAGCGGAGGTGGAGTCCTCCCCAGACCGTCATCGAGATCTTCGAAAAGCACGGCTTCATCTGGGGCGGGAAGTGGACACACTTCGACAACATCCACTTCGAGTATCGGCCGGAGATCCTGCTCTATAACCGACTGATCTCCGGCGGCGGACAATAGCGGGGTCTCCGCTCCTCTTCTCGAGACCGGCCCCTACGCCCCGCTGAGTCCGTCATGAAGATCCTGATGAGTCCTCATCTTCTATCCAAGAGGTGGGAGCGCGCAGGTGGCCCGCTACCTGTCGCGGGCGCTGATCGAGCAGGGCCACGAAGTGCATCTGATCACGGGCACGCTGCGCGATGGCGACCCGCAACACGACGCCAACGTGTTTTTCGGGGAAATCCCCCTGACCTTGGTCGATTACACCGAGGCTTGGCGCGGATTCAAACAGGGTGAAGATCCGCTATCCGACAAGTGGGAAGTCCCCTTTCACCCGAGCTATGAAGACAAAGCCGGCGTGCCCGACCGTGTCTTTTACAAGCTCACGGACGCCGAGTATAGGGCGTTGTTGCGGTGCTGGACCGGAGTCTTCGAGGACGTGAGAGAGCACTTCCAGCCCGACCTTCTCCACCTCCACCATCTCACTTACGCGCATGTCGCTGCGGCGCAGGTTTTCCCCGTGGTGCCCAAGCTGACGCAGCTGCATGGGACGGAGATCAAAATGCTGGAGCGTCTCAACGAGCTGAGTAGGGAGTTGGGCAGTCCCAATGAGGGGGACGACGTTGGGCGTGGCATCCTCGCCGACGCAGTCAGCGTTACGAACCAGTTTGTCGCTATCAGCCCGGACATCTGTGAGCGGGCGATCGTACGCCTTGGGATCGACAAGAAACACATCACCACGATCCCGAACGGCGTGGACACCTCTCTGTTCCAACCGCTGCATTGGTCCACAGATGAAAAATGGCGTTTTCTGCAGAGGATCCTGGTAAAGGAGCCAAAGGGATGGGACGAAGGTGGTGTGCCGGGGAACGTGCGGTATGACCCGTCGGACACGAAGAGGCTGAAAGACGAATCAGGCAATTTGAAGCCGCTTGCGATGTTCGTTGGTCGCTTTCTCGACTTCAAACGCGTTCCGCTGTTGCTCAGGGCCGTCTCGCGAGTCAATCAAGCGTTCGACAGCGGTAATGATCCCCCGTTCAATCTGCTCGTCTGGGGAGGGATGCCCGGTGAGTGGGAAGGGGAGCATCCTCACACGGTCGCCCGCTCCCTCGACTTGCCGAACGTGTTCTTCTGCGGGTGGCTGCCGCA
Organism: Gemmatimonadota bacterium; assembly: GCA_022560615.1. NCBI lineage: Bacteria > Pseudomonadati > Gemmatimonadota > Gemmatimonadota bacterium. Next base: position 4,016 of record JADFSR010000074.1, on the reverse strand, counting down.
CGATGTCCTTTCCCTAGGACTCAACCTCGCCGACGTTCTGGTTGCTCCGTCCTACAACGAGCCGTTTGGCCAGGTATACATCGAGGCGATGGCCACGGGAGTTCCAGTGATCGCGACCCGAAGCGGCGGGCCCCTCGATTTTGTGGTAGAGACCGGCCCGCGTGCGAACGGTTGGCTTTGCGAAGTCGACGATCTGGATTCCTTGGCGGCCACACTGCACGGGGCGCTAGTGAATGAGACGGAACGACAACGCCGCGGCACGAACGCATTGGCGCTCATCCGTGGTGAGTACGACTGGAAGGAGATCGCCCGTCGGTACACCGATGTCTACGGGCACGTCATGGGATGAACGACCGGCCTACACCCCGCTGAGCGTCTCCAGCGGAAGTCGACCCGTCGAATCCCCCAACGTCTCGATGGGCACACCCATCTTGTCGAGCAGGCTCAGATGCAGGTTCGCGAGCGGCGTGTCCGCCGCGTACTGCACGTGACTCCCGCCCGTGCCCGCCGCGCCACCGGCGAGCAGGATCGGCAGGTTCCCGGAGTAATGGGAGTTGCTGTCGGCCATGCCCGCGCCGTAGATGATCATGGAGTGGTCGAGCAGCGTCCCGTCGCCATCGGGCGTGGAGGCCAGTCGCGCGATGAACTCCGCGAACAGCTCCGCGTGGTACTGGTTGATCTTCTTCAGCTTCTCGAGTTTGACCGGATCCCTCTGGTGGTGCGAGATCGGATGGTGGGCGTCCGGCACGCCGATCTCGGCGTAGGTGCGGCCGGTGATCTCGCGTCCCATCATGAACGTCGCGACGCGAGTCAGATCCGTTTCATACGCGAGCGCCAGGAGGTCGAACATGAGCCTGGTGTGCTCACCGAAGGTGCCCGGAATGCCCGCCGGTCGGTCGAACACCGGAAGATCGAGGTTGTCCCGCGACTCGGCCATCTGGATGCGCCGCTCGATGTCGCGGACTGCCTCGAGGTATTGCTCCAGCTTGGCCTGGTCGCCTGATCCGAGGGTACGTGATAAGGCGCGCGCGCGATCTGTGACGGAATCGAGCAGACTCGCGTCCTTCGCCATGCGCGCCCTACGCACGGCCGGGTCGGTGGTGCCGCTGTCACCGAAGAGCCGCTCGAACACCACACGAGGGTTGTTCTCCATGGGCAGTGGCGTCGTTTCGTTCGCCCAGGAGATGGTGTTCGTATACGCGCAGCTGAACCCCTCGTCACACGAGCCCGCGAAGTCACGCCCGTCGATCGCGAGCTCCAGCGTGGCCAGCGGCGTCTCGCGACCGAGAACTCGCCCCGCTATCTGATCCATGGAGGTGCCGGCGCGAAGATTCGAGCCATCGTCCCGCTTCGACGCCACACCGGTCAGGAAGCGTGTCGAGGCACGCGCGTGCGGCCCCTCGGCGTCCACGCCGCGCATGCCCGAGAGCACCTGCACCGAATCGCGGAACCGCTCCAGCGGTTGCAGGATCGTCGGGAAGTCGAAGCCGGTCCCTTCGATCCCGGGGGTCCAATGATCCATCATCATCCCGTTGGGCACGTAGACCACTCCGAGTCGACGCACCGGGCTCGCTGCCGTGTTGCTGAGCGCGGTGAGCGCCGGCACCATCCCGTCCAGCAGGGGCAACGCCATCGCGGCGCCAAGCCCACGGAGCATCGTGCGGCGGGGGATAGCCTTCTTGGTGATGATCATGACCTCGACCTCCGCATGCGGAACGGCGTGCTCTGCACCACACCCACAATGATAGACGACCAACGGTAATTCTGCGACGCTGCCGCGCGAGTGATGCCGCGCACGGTCGGCTGGTCGTAGTACTCGGGGCCACGGCCGATCGAATACGAAAGCAGTTTCTCGGTCAACGTGCTGACGAACTGTTCTCGTCGCTCGAGCAGTAGCGTGCGCAGCCCCGATGGCCCGTTGAACTGGGTCCCGTCGGGCAAGGTCCCAGACGCGTCGATCGGCAGATCCGCCTCCCCGGTGGTGCGCCACTTACCGATCGCGTCGTAGTTCTCGAGCGCGAATCCCAGCGGATCCATCGGCGCGTGGCAGCCGGCGCAGGCCGGGCTCTCGCGATGCTGTGCCAAGCGATCACGAATCGTGGCCGCTTGGCCGGCCTCGCCGCGGTCCGGGAGGTCCGGTACATCGGCCGGCGGGGGTCGCGGCGGGGTCCCGAGAATGTTCGTCAGCACCCATTTCCCGCGCAGTACCGGGGACGTGCGATTCGGATAGGACGTGACTGTCAGCAAGCTTCCGTGACCGAGAATGCCGCCTCGGCGCTCGGCCAGCTCGCCTTCCAGCGAAACGCGGCGGAAGTGGCTGCCATAGACGCCGGGAATGCCGTAGTGAGCTGCGAGCCGCTCGTTGGCGTAGGTGTAGTCGGCGTTGAGTAGATCGACCACGCTGCGGTCATCGCGAATCATGCTCTCGACGAACAGTTCGGTCTCCTGCAAGAATGCTTCGCGCAGATTCTCGTCGAATTCGGGAAAGGTGACCGCGTCGGGCACGACGCTGCGCAGGTTGCGCAGGTAAAGCCATTGGCCGGCGAAGTTGCGTACTAGGGCCTTCGAGCGGGGATCGGCGAGCATGCGCAGGGTCTGCCGCTCGAGCACTGCCGGGTCCTGGAGCCTCCCACGCTCCGCGAGTTCGAGTAGCTCAGCGTCGGGGATGCTGCTCCAGAGGAAGAACGAGAGCCGCGAGGCGAGCTCGAGATCGCTCAGCGCGTAGGCTGTCCCGGGTGCGATGTCGTCCGGGTCGCGCTCTATACGAAATAGGAAATCGGGCGAGATGAGCAGGCGTTCGAGAGCGAGCTGGATGCCTGTGTCGAAGCTGCCGTCGCTGCGTCCCGCCCGGTAGAACTCCATGAGCGTTCCGAGATCGGCGGACTCGACGGGCCGCCGGTACGCGCGCCGTGCGAGCGACGACAGGATTTCGCGAGCGCACGCTTCTTCGTCCGACGACGCCCCGCTCGCCGGCTGGCAAGTGAACACCGCACGCCGGCTCGGCGTGTCGCCCCGGCCACCGCTCACAAAAGGTCCCGTGATCGCCACGTTCTCGACGGCCGCGTTACCGTCGCGCTCTTCGTTCACCGCCGCAGCGAATACGCTCTGCCGCGGCTGAAGCACGCCCTCGGGCTCGGTGAACTTCCGCACGAACGACACCGCGACGACGTGCGGGCCCGCCTGCGCCGGAAACCGGAAGCGCAGATTGGCGTCGGCGAAGAGCATGTACTCTTCCCACTCCGGGTCTCCGAACTGGTTTCCGGCGTAGCCCGCCGGTGCTTGCAGGACATCCGGCTCCTCGCCGCCGAACGTGAACGTGCGCACGAGCGCGCCGTCGAGCCGCACCTCCAGCTCGTGCGCCGATCCCAAGCCGCGGATGTAGTTGACGTAGTTCCGATGCAGCCGAATCGCGAGGTCGTACTCGCCGTCCACCGGGAAGTGATGTCGGATGCCGATCCCGCCCCGTGAGCCGAACGGAAGATCGTCACCCATCCGGTCGCCCTGGATGAGCAGAATCGGCACGTCGTAGATCTCGGACGCCGGTGAAAGCGGGGTCTCGCCGACCACCAACCGAGCGGTCTTCCGCGCCGCCGACAGGTAGCGCTCCATCAAAGAGGGCGAGAACGTCAACACGTCCGCCATGTTGTCGAAGCCGTGCTCGTCGATGTCGTCCGCCGGAAGCAGCGCCTCCACGTCGACATCGAGCGCCAACAGATCGCGAACCGCGTTTGCGTATTCGGCTCGGTTGAGGCGATGGAACGCCTCGGTCCGTCCCGGATTGGGATTGGCGGCAGCGAACCGATCGATCTCGGTTTCGAGCCAAGCCGCCAGCGCGTCGTACGTCTCCTCATCGGGACGCGGCCGGCCCACCGGCGGCATCGCCCGCGTGCGAAGCTGTCGAGCGACCCGCTCCCCGATCTCCAGGTGTTGATCGACCCGCGCGAGGTCCAAGCTCTCGAAGGAGAGATCGGCCCTACGGAGTCGGTCGTTGTGGCAGGTGACGCAGTACTCGCCGA